>JAYUWQ010000268.1:0-13381 GCA_043753485.1 bacterium | reverse complement strand
GGCGACAGCGTCAGGAGCGAGTCGGAGCAGGGCGTTCGAGGAGGCAAGGGCGGCGAGGGCGTGCGATTGTTGCAGGCCGACGGGGGTGAAGGATGCGGAGCAAAATTCGTAGTGACCGCGCAGATAGTGGGGCCGGTCTCCGGGGTTGCCTGCCTCCGCTGTCAGGGTGGCCGGGGTGCTCACCGGAAGCGCCCCGGTTTCGCTGGCACCGGCCAGTTTCCGCAGGGCAGGGAGTACAAAGAGGAGTGCGGTGACGAAAGCCGATGCGGGATTGCCGGGCAGGCCAAAAATGAGTTTGCCTGCTTGGGTGGTGAAGAGAAAGGGTTTGCCGGGCTTCATCCGGACCCGCCAGAACTGCAGGGGAATGCCGAGGGCTTCGAGAGCGGGTTTGACGAAATCATGATCGCCCACCGAAACGCCGCCGGCCAGAACGACGACGTCATGGGAAGTTAGGGCATTCCCGAGGATTTGCGTTAGAAGAGGCAGGTCGTCCGGGGAATGGAGCGCGGTCGTTTTGGCTCCGGCCTGGGCAAGGAGCGCGCCGAGCATCGGACCATTACTGTTATAAATCTGGCCGGAAGCCGTGAGGGCCTGGCCGGGCGGAATGAGTTCGTTGCCGGTGGTGACAATACAGGCCCGGGGGAGTGGGCCGCAGAGCAAGGTGGCGGAGCCTTGACTGGCTAACACGGCAAGGCGGGTGGGGGTAATGGCATCGCCCGCAGTGAGAATGCGCTGGCCGGCGCAGAGATCGGCTCCGGCCCGGCGGATGAATTCGCCGGGATCGGTGGATTCTGTCAGCGTGATGCTCTGGCCGTCGTCTGAACGCACGGTATCCTCCTGCATGACAACGGCCCCGGTGCTGCGGGGCAGGGGCGCGCCGGTGAAAATGCGGACACAATGACCGGCGGTGACTTCAAGGCCGCGGTCTGGCCCGGCGGGTTGTTCCCCGGTAATGGTCAGGGGGCGGCGGGGCGGCCCGCAGTCGGTATCATGGATGGCATAGCCGTCCATGGCACTGTTGTCGAAGGGCGGGAGGGGCAGGGTCGCGAAGACGTCCGCGGCAGCGTAGCGGCCGACCGCTTGATCCAACCGGACGGATTCCGCGGTGACGGGAGGAACGAGTGAGAGGATGCGCTGCCGGGCTTCGGATTCTTCCAGCATAGGATCAGGGAAAGGGGTTCCGGTCAACGTTTCAGGTCCTCGGGCGTTTTGATGGCCTCTTTCAAGGCGGGCAGGTTGGTGGGATCCAAGTTGTCGGCGGGCACCAAGGTGGGAGGTGGGCTGTCATGAGTGTTTACGGTTGTGGGCCCGGCCGGAGTGCTGCCCGGAATGACCGGGGAGGATGCCGGAGCAGGTCTGGGTTTGAGGGGTCTCGGTTTGGCAGTGGACGGGAAAACCCCATCCCCGGTTTGAGGTGTCCCTTCCAGAAGGTCGGCCGCGAGAAAGGCGTTTTTCTTTTCCGGGGTGGCTCGGAGCAAGGCGGTGCGTTTGCCGTCGCGGCGGGTTTCCAGCGTGGCTTCAGGCGCCAGCTGGATGCCGGTCAGGGCCCGGATGAGGACAAATTGCTCGGCATCGTCCACGTAGGCGACTTCGCCGACGGCCTTGGCTCCCAGCCGGGCGGCGGCTTCCTCGGAAGAGGTGGCGGCCAGTTTTTCCATGGCATTCTGCTGTTTTTTGGCGCGGGCTTTGGTGGCGAGGTTTTGCAGATTGCCACAGCCGGTGAGGAGCACCACGGCAAGGGGAAGGAGAAGGAAGGGGCGCATCCGGAATCAGTAAGCGCGGATTGGCCAGGTGGAAACTCCCATTTAATCAGCGTTTGCCGCCGCGCCGCGCGGTGCTACCCTCGTGGTTCAACTCCACCCCCTCCCCACGCAGAATTTTTATGGGCAAGACGCTATTCGAGAAAGTTTGGGACGCGCACACCGTCCGCATGATGGATAATGGCCAGACGCAATTGCTGATCGGCACCCACCTGATTCATGAAGTCACCAGTCCGCAGGCCTTCGGGATGCTGCGCGACCTTGGTCTCAAGGTGAAATTCCCCCACCGCACCTTTGCCACGGTGGACCACATTGTACCCACGGATGTGCAGACTGAGCCCTTCGCGGATACCCTGGCGGCCGAGATGATCCGGATGCTGCGGGTCAATGCGGAGGAATTCGGCATCACCTATTTCGACCTCAGCAGCGGCAAACAGGGCATCGTCCACGTGGTGGGGCCGGAGCAGGGGATCACCCAGCCAGGCACCACCATCGCCTGCGGCGACAGCCACACCGCTACCCACGGGGCTTTTGGCGCGATTGCATTCGGCATCGGCACCACCCAGGTGCGCGACGTGCTGGCCACGCAGACTATGACCATGAGCAAGCCCAAGGTGCGCCTCATCAACGTCACCGGCAGCCTGCGTCCCGGCGTGTATGCCAAGGACGTCATCCTGCACATCATCGCCCAGCTCGGAGCCAAGGGCGGGATCGGATATGCCTATGAATACGCCGGTGAGGTCTTCGACCGCATGTCCATGGAGGAACGCATGACCGTCTGCAACATGTCCATCGAAGGCGGCGCCCGCTGCGGGTATGTGAATCCTGACGAAAAAACCTTTGAGTATCTCAAAGGCCGTCCCTACAGCCCTTCCGGTGATGCCTGGGACAAGGCCGTGGCCAACTGGGCCAGCTTTGCGTCCGATGCGGATGCTGTTTTCGACGACGTGGTGAATATCGACGCCGCCGACATCGCCCCGAGCGTCACCTGGGGGATCAGTCCGGATCAAGGTTTCAGCATTGATGGCCACATGCCCGACCCGGCAGATGCGCCTACCGAAGCCGAGCGCATTTCCATCGTGGAAGCGCTGGAATACATGAAGCTCCCCGCCGGGGCCCCCATCAAAGGCACCAAAATCGATGTGGCCTTCATCGGCTCCTGCACCAACGGGCGCTTGAGCGATTTCCGCGAAGTCGCCAAATACATCCACGGGCACAAAGTTGCGCCCGGCGTTACCGCCATCGCCGTCCCCGGCAGCCAGATCGTGGATGTCCTCTGCCGCAAGGAAGGGCTCGACAAAATCTTCACCGACGCGGGATTTGAGTGGCGCGGCGCGGGCTGTTCCATGTGCTTGGCCATGAACCCTGACAAACTGATCGGTGACCAACTCTGTGCCTCCACCTCCAACCGCAACTTCAAAGGCCGTCAGGGCAGCCCCACCGGCCGCACCATCCTGATGAGCCCGCTGATGGTCGCCGCCGCCGCCGTCACCGGTGCCGTGGCCGATGCGCGGGAAGTGTTCGATGTCACGGAACTGGCCGTCGCCTGAACTGATTTGAAGCCATAGGTCCTATAGGTCGCATATGACCTATAGGGCCTATTTTTCTATCCTCCTGCATGCACCTCCTCCACGGACTCCATCTCGCTTACTGCACCAATATCCACCGCGGGGAGACGTGGCCGGAGACGTTGGAGGCCTTGGAAAAGTATACGCTGGCGGTGAAGGCGGAGGTTTGCCCGGAGGGACCGTATGCCATCGGGTTGCGGTTGGGGGCGGAGGCGGCCAAGGCCTTGCTGGATCACCGGACGCGACTGGATTTCCAGCGCTGGATGGACCGGAAGGGGTGTTATGTTTTTACGATCAATGGTTTTCCTTACGGCCAATTCCACGGCACGCGGGTGAAGGAGCAGGTGTTCCAGCCCGACTGGTCCACGGTGGACCGGGTGGATTACACGCAGGCGCTTTTCACCATTCTGGCGGACATCCTGCCTCCCGGGCTTTCCGGTAGTGTGAGTACCGTGCCGGGTTCGCACAAGGAATTGATCCGCGATGCCAAACATGAGCAGGACATCACGGCCAATCTGAAAGCGATGGCGGGCTGGGTTGCCCGGTTGAGCGACCGCAGCGGGATCGACCTGCATCTCGGGATCGAGCCGGAGCCGCTCGGTTATATCGAAAACACCGTGGAGACCGTCCGGTTTTTTGAAACGCTCGGAGGCGGCGAGGACATCCGCCGTTGCCTAGGCGTAAACTACGATACCTGCCATCTGGCGGTGGAGTTCGAGGAAGGCGCTTCCGGTTTGAATACCCTTGAGGAGCGCGGCATCCGGCTCAGCAAACTGCATCTGAGCAGTGCCTTGCGGGTGACGGATGTGCGGCGGGTGCTGAAGCGGCTGAAGGGCTTCCAGGAAGACACCTATTTCCACCAAACCATCGCCCGTCGTCCTGACGGATCCTTGCACCGCTTCCGCGACCTGCCGGATGCGCTGGCCCATGCGGAGGTGCATGGCGTGCCGGAAGACGAGGAATGGCGGGTGCATTTCCATGTGCCGCTGCACGCAGACGTGGAGGAACCGTTCGGCGACACGCGCGATCACCTGCTGGCCGCGCTTGATTGGCTGTCCGCCAAGCCCTCGCGCTGTGCCCACCTCGAGATGGAAACCTACACGTGGGAAGTCCTCCCGCCGGAACTGCGGTCGGGCAGCGTGGTGGATCAATTGGTCCGGGAGTATGGATGGACCCTGGATGCGTTGCGGGCGCGGAGTTTGGCTTAACTCCCGATGCCGTGTGCCGCAGCAACCGGATATCCAGCCCAAACGTTCTGATCATTTGGGTGAAACTTTGACATAGAGTTCTTTCGGTGCGGTTTCGAAATACTTGAAGAGTGCAGGGCAAAGCCAGCCTTCCGTATCGCGCTCGGGCCATGAATACCAGTTCCCGCTGTGCTCGGGACGATTCCACAGAAAGCGTACGGAATAGCCCGGGAACGGTTCTGGTGAGAAGACAAGTTTAAATCCGAGGGCCGCGTTTGAAATGTCCTCGGTGAGAAGTTCGATGATCGTGTCGGCTCCGCTGACAAAAGGTTCCTGAAACAGGCCCACCTTTGGATCGTCGAAAACCCACATGTCTTCGAACTTGTAGGGGGCAATAGCAAAGAGCGAGTTCATTTTGTATCCGATCCAGGTGGAGGATCGAAACCTAACTACGATTTTCCGGCAGGTTTGCAACCGGGTGTGTTCAGCCTTGTCTCTTGTGAATTTAGGTTTCCACGGAGGGGATTCAGCAGGCTGGCACTCCTGAGTTGTTGCGGGGCGGGGGGGATGGTTTTAGAGGGGAGGGGTATGCCCGGTAAGACTCCCCCTGATTCCTGCGATGGTTTGGTGCGCCTGCAGCGCGTGGTGCATGATCTGCGGTCGCCCGGCGGATGCCCGTGGGACATGGAGCAGACCCATGTGAGCCTGCTGCCGAATCTGGTGGAGGAGACTTATGAAGTGGTGGAGGCGGCCCAGTCCGGGGATATGGAACACTTCTGTGAGGAACTGGGTGATCTGCTGCTGCAGGTGGTCCTGCACGGAGAAATTGCCAGCGAGAGCATGACCTTTGATCTGGATAAAATTGCCCATGGCATCGCGGAGAAGCTGATCCGCCGGCATCCGCATGTCTATGGCGAGAGCGGCGTGGCGGATACGGAGGGGGTGCTGAAGCAGTGGGATGAGATAAAACGTCAGGAAAAAGGCAATGTGCCGCAGGCCTTCCTGGCCGGGGTCTCCAAGGCCTTGCCGGGGCTGAGCCGGGCAGCGAAGCTCCAGAGGAAGGCGGCCAAGGTGGGCTTTGACTGGCCGGAGGTGGGCGGGGTGCTGGAGAAGCTGCGGGAGGAATGCGGGGAATTGGAGCAGGCGGTTTCCGCCGGGGATCAGGGGCACATCGCGGAGGAATTGGGCGATGTGTTGTTCTCGGTGGTGAATGCGGCCCGGAAACTGAAGTTGGACCCGGAGGTGCTGATGACGGCGGCGAACGCGAAATTCGAGCGGCGGTTTACGGCAATGGAAAAAGCGTTGGCAGCGGAGAATTGGACATTGGAAGCGGCTTCGCTGGAAGTGATGGAGTCGGCATGGCAGGCAGCCAAAACCAAGGAAATCAAATGAGTGAAACCACGACAGATTCGGCGGATCACCTTCCGGTGCCCCCGGGGCGCATCAGCATTCCGCAGTACGCCATGGCCCTGGCCCAGGTGGCGAGTCTGCGCTCGGAGGATCCCTACCGGAAGGTGGGGGCGGTGGCGATCGACCACGCGAACCGGGTGATCGGCACCGCCTACAACGGCCTGGCCCCGGGTTTCAATGCGGACTCGGATTTTTGGGTGGACCGGGAGGCGCGGCAGAAGTTCATGCTGCATGCCGAAGTGAATCTGTGCAGCCTGTTCACCCGGGGATCGGTGAAGCTGGTGGCGGTCACCACCAAACCCTGCACCAGCTGCATGCAGATGCTCTGTGCCTATGGCATCAAGGAAATCTATTACCGTGATGACTACACGGGCAGTGAGGCGGACGCCCTCGCAGCGATGTATGGGGTGAAGTTGGAGGCGCTGACCGATTATCCCCACATTGGGTAGTCTGCCGCGCGGGTGGTGGGAGGGTGGGGGTTTTCCCTGGGCAAAGTTTGTATTTCCCCGGACTTGTCAGCGACGGGGAAATCTGTAAGAAATTGCTTTCCGCATGCCGTATTCCGGCGGCCCGTGTTCCCCATGAAACTTTCCCTCCCCTGTTGGTCTGCCCTTTTGTTGTGTTATGCCGTGGTTGCCCATGGCGAGCTGATCCCGCGCAAACCGGCCACCGGCGCGGAGACTCCGGGCACTTCGGCCACTCCGCTGAGCGCGGAGGAAATGGCAAAATTGAAGGAACAGGTGCTGCTGTTGGAGAAGGATCTGGCGAAAAAGCGCGGGGGGATGCACGCCAGTCAGATCGCCATCCTGAAGGAGGCGATGTCCGGCAACGAGAAGGCCTTCAACTTCTGGCTCGACTGCAAAAAGGAGCAGGACTTCGACATGAAGGGCAAGACCGCTACGGAGTTTTCCGAGTGGAAGCGCACTCAAATCAAGACCACAGGGACCAACGATGCCGCGTGCGCCGGGTACCGCCTTCAAATTCACTTTCTGATGCTGCTGGTCCTGGACTCCCATGCAGAGACCCCGGCCCAGCAAGCGGAAGTGGCTGCTGGAGCTGCTTCGTATTTGGAATCACTGACGGTCTTCTGTGAAAAGGAGGAAAACCTCGCCAAGGGAATCATGGGAAGTATCATGAACACGGGGGCAGATCCCAATGAAGCGGTGACGGCCGATAATATCCAGGAGACCCTGGCCAAGGTGCGCGAGGCCTCTTCCGCGCTGGGGGGGGACGTATTGGACAGTATTTTCGCCAAACATCTCAAGCTCGATGGCAGTGTTAAGCCAAAAAGCGGTGCCACCAACGCGGGAAATATTGATGAAATCTACGACGTTTTGATTCTGGAGCCGTTGCGCAAAAAGAAGGACTCGGCTGGGATTGCCGCCGCATGGACCCGCCGCATCGAACAGACCGCCCGGGTGGCCAAGGCCACCAAAGTGGACGAGATCGAGGAGGAATATGCCGAGGTCAAAGTGCCCGCCATGAAGTTCTCCATGTATCATGACCAATGGATTGCCGGTCAGCAAAAGCAGGCCGCCGCCGCGATGATGGCCCTCATCAGCGCCAATCCCACCCACCAGGACAGCAACGATTGGATGGAGGAATTGAAGCGTTTGGCTGTCTCGGCGGATTAGAGCGGACCGGGGCAGCCTGAAATTCTCCGGAGAGGCGGATTTCCCGGTTTACCGGCTCAGTAAACGTCGCGGCGGTAGCGCTTGTCCTTGCGGAGCTGTTCGATGTATTCGGCGGCTTCCACAGGGGTTTTGCCGCCGGCTTTTTCGACGACGGTGTGGAGCGCCTGGTCAACATCGACGGCCATGCGGCTGGCGTCCCCGCAGATGTAGAAGATGGCGCCTTCCTCGAGCCATTGCCAGAGTTCGGCGGCGTGTTCGGTGATGCGGTGCTGGACGTAAATTTTTTCGGCCTGGTCGCGGCTGAAGGCGGTGGTGAGGTTGGTAAGGACGCCCTTTTTGAGGTAATCGTTGAACTCTTCCTCGTAAAAGAAATCGGTCTTCGAACTGACTTCGCCGAAGAAGAGCCAGGCTTTGCCTTTAGCCTTGGTGGCATCGCGCTCCTGGAGGAAGGAGCGGAAGGGGGCGATGCCGGTTCCGGGCCCGCAGAAGATGACCGGAGTCGCATCGTCTGCAGCCGGAAGGCGGAAACCTTTGCCTTCCTTGATGAAAGTGGGGATGACGGTCTCGTTCAGCTTCACGCGCTCGGCGAGGAAGGTGGAGGCGACGCCTTTGCGGTCGCGGCCAAAAGTGTGATAGCGGACGGTGGCCACCGTGAGATGCACGCTATCCGGATTGGCCTTCAGGCTGGAACTGATCGAATAGAGCCGGATCAGGAGCTTCTTGCAGAGGCTGACAAATTCCTGGGGTTCGAATTTGGCGTCGGGGAAGTCATGGAGGAAGTCGATGAGCTCCCGGCCGTGGAGGTGGGCTTCGAGTTGTTCCTTGCGCTCGGGTTCGAGCAGTTTGGCGAGTTCCGGGGCGTTGCTTGTTTTGGTGACGATGGCGTGGAGGAATTTTTTGTCCGCGGTGGCGAGGTTGCAGGAGGAAGTCAGGGCCTTCCGGAGCGTGGTGGGCTTTTTACTGAGGTCTTCCACAGCTTCGTCACCGGTCCAGCCTTGGACGTGGAGGATGTCCCGGACGAGTTCCGGGCAGTTGGTGGGAAGGACGGCGAGGGAATCGCCGGGTTCGAAAGTGAGGCCGCTGCCGCGCAGATCAATCTCGAAGTGACGGGTGTCCTTGGGGGAACCTTCCTTGGACAGCTTGCGGGCGACCTTCATGGTGGCGGGGCAGGGATTTTTGAGATTGAAGGCAGGGGCGGTGCTCATGGGGCAGAATTCAGAGGTCAGGAGACGGAGATCAGCCGCAGGGCTGAAATGGGAAACGCGCCCCATGGACCGGAGGGCGCGTTGAGAGCCGGCGCAGGGGGCGCTGGAATAATTCAATGAGCACACGCCGTGCCCGGGTGCTACTGGAAATTGGGTGGAGAAAATCCGTGGCCAGAGTGGCCGTGATGCGCCATAACAGGACACGCCTTTGTTTCCCCATGAAAAACTACCGACCGATCCTGCTGCAAAATCTGGCCGTGACGGTGCCGGGGGTGCGGGTGCGGCAGTTCCGGCTGAATCAACACACGCCGGAAGCGGTGTGGACCAAACATTCGCATGAGCATGGCCAATTACTGGTCTACCTGACGGGCCGGGGGCGGCAAAAAGTGCAGGAGAAACCGCATGAATGCCGGCCCGGAACCGTGATTTATCTGGAGCCGGGGGCGGTGCATGGGTTTGAGCGGGAATTGGTCCGGCCGCCTTTGGTGCTGGTGATCGATGTCGATTTGGAAATCACACGGGCAACTCCCCACCCGTGCGCCCAGATGCCGGATGCGGATTTGGCCAAGGTGAAAACCTCGGTGATGCGGCTGTTTCAAATCCGGCAGGTGGAGGCCCGGGAGTCGATGTTGCTGGTGGGGTCGATCGTGCTGGAGATTCTGGACCGGGTCCTGTTGGCGATCGGATGGATCAAGCCGTTCAACCGGTATGGGAATGCGAAGGTGATGAATACCACACGGTTTGTGGAGCGGGTGCTGGACCGGATGGATGGGGCGGGAGTGACTTTGGAGATGATCGCGGCGCGGTCGGGATACCAAATGGACCATTTGAACCGCCGGCTGAAGGCGGAATGCGGGCTGACCCTGGGGCAGCTGCGGTCGCGGCACCGGCTGCAGCGGGCTCAACGGTTTATCCAGCAGGGTTTGCCCATCCAGACGGTGGGGGAACGGATCGGGATTCTCGACAATAATTATTTTTCGAGGTGGTTCCGGCAGCAGACCGGCATGTCGCCCAGTGCGTGGAAGAAATCACCTCAGGTCGCCGTGCGGTTTTAGGCCACGTGTGGCGGAAGTTTTGCTGGAATCCAGGGGCAGGCTGGACTAGGCGCTGCGCACGGGGGAGGAAAACATGGTTTTGAAACCAGACGCCGCCTTGCCCAACCCAATCAACTATGGATCAGCCGAAACGCCCTGCCGGGAAATCCTACAGCGAAGTCATGAACGAATGGGCTGCGCAGCGCGAGTTCATGGGAGGGAACCGCAGCCGCCTGCTGCATCCCCCCTTCGATGCCCATCCAGTGAGAAAAGTGCTGGGTTATCTGGGCCGCCTGCTGGTGGTGATTGTCATCCCTCTCGTGATTTATCTGGTGTTGTTGGGCAGCCACGTGAAAAGCAAGGAGTTCAATCAGATGATATCGGACGGAATCGCGACCGTGCTGGGCGCGGACAAGGTTACGGCCCATGGGGGTTTCTGGGAATTTGATGGCATCCTGGCTCTGAAGTCGATGAAGGCGACCGGCAGCAGTGGGGCCTTTTTTGAACAGCTTGAGGCCCAGGGAATTGCTACCCGCGTGCCGATGCCCATGGTGTTCCGGCGTGAGTGGATCTTGCCGCGAGTGAGCATTGAAGACCTCAGCATTTCACTGCGCTCGGGTGGAGTGGGGCAGGTGCCCTTGTATGAATTGAAGGCCGACCCGGATGATGAAGTGAGACTCCCCTCCCTGCCTCCCGCCGCCGAAAGCGCCCCGAAAACCGGAGCGCGCGGATTGCCTCCCACCAAGGTGCTGCGGGCTGGATACGGCGTTTCGCCCGACTTCAAGGCCCTGCGCATCAATGCGGTGCAGACTTCGCACCTGAATGCCACCTGGGGATTCAGTCCGGCCACGGTGGGGGGGGTGACCGGGATGCAGACCGACTTGGCCCGCACTTCCGCCGGTTGGGTGGTTTCCGGGAACGGCGGGCAGTTCCGCCAAGGGTGGCTGGACGGGATGAAGGTCGAAAAGCTGGCCGTGACCATCGCTCCCGGCAAAGCCGTGATGGATGACGTGAGATTGTCCCGTGCGGGCGGGGGCAAGGCGGGGATTACCGGCAGCATGACCCTGGGGGAATTGCCGGTCCTGGACGCGGAACTGAAGTTGGAGGAGGTGCGTCTGCACGATCTGGTGGCTGTCTCGGCCGGCAGCATGTTTACCGCTACGGCCAGTGGGACCGTCAAGCTCAGTGGGACTGTAAACCGCAGTTCCGGAATCCGCATGGAAGGCACCCTGGACCTGCAATCCGGCCGATTGAATACCCTCCCGGTCTTCGATGCGTTGAGTCAAATCACCAAGGAGGACCAGTTCCGCCGGCTTTCCCTGCAGTCCGGAACCCTGACGTTTTCCACCAGCGGTTCAGAGGAACACGGGGGCCTGATCGTGGAGATCAAGGCCTTCGAGTGGGCCTGTGGCCCGATGGTGCGGCTGAAGGGCAACTACCGGCAGGAGCAGATCCGGGAAATCGGAAATCTGGACGGAAAATTGCCCGGGGAACGGATGAAGATCGAGGGACTTCTCCAGATCGGAGTGCCGGCCATGGTGCTGGCTAAAATCAAACCGGCTGTGGCCGCCCGTTATTTCAAGTCCGGGGCGGATGGCTGGTCGTGGCTGGATGTTGCCATTGACGGTCCGGTGACGGGCAACCTCAGCCGTGAACTGGCGGCGGAACTGCTCAAGGCGGTTGCCGACGCCCCTTGAGGAATAGGTTTTTGATCCCGCCGGGCACTTTTCAGAATAGGGAGGTCTGAGGTGGACCCCGAAATCCGGCCACCGACTGGCTAAGCTAAACTATGCAGCCCACTTTGCGTTATGGCAAGGAGTGTGGTCCTAAATACCCTGCAAGCAGAGCGACCCCAACCATGATCCCGTCCGCAGCCAGGCTATAGACTCCGGCCGGCCAGCGGCTCCGCATCCGATGCAGCACAGCGAAGCCTGCCGCGCAGGCAGCCACTCCGAGCAGTGCGGGGCGGCTCCATGCATCTGCGCCCCAGGCTTCCGCCAGCGCGCCGAAGCCCACCGCGGCCAGCAGCCACGGATAGAGCCGCCTCAACAGCAGACTTTCGGGATCGGAGGCCGTGGGGTTTTCCCACAAACGGATGCCGAGGGAGTTCAGCATGCACGCTCCGGCAAAGAGCACCACGGGGGCAGCACGGATCAGTCCGCCCCAATCGATGACATGGGAGAATGGTCCCACCGCCACTCCCAGCGCAAAAAGATAACCGCCCAATCCCTTTTTTACGAGAGTCCAGGGAGGCGGATCATACTGCTGGCGCAGCCCAAAGTAGAGCACGGTCAACAATGTTCCGGCGGCGATGGCGCGCCAGAGCTGAAACCCAGCGGCAATATGACCTTCCTGCTGAACCAATCCCATGATCATGAGAACGCTCAATCCCAGCAGCAGGACCTGACTGACCGGCTTCCAGCGTGAGGCCGCCACGATTCCAAAGTAGAGCAACCCAGCCATCGCCACCCATAGGCCGGACTGCACGGTGATGGCCCGCATGCTGTGCAGAATCCAATAACCGGAGCCGGCGGCTACTGCCACCATGAGGGCCAGCAGCCATGCGGCCTGGCGCCCCGCAAATTGGTGCCTTCCCCTTTTACCATGCCCGGTCAGTCCATCCAGGATCCGGTCCGCCATGTAAAACAGCCAGACACCTGCCGCCAGAGCTCCGGTATTCACAGCGGTCAGGCGTGCGCCAGTCAAATGAGCGAAGACCGGCAGCCAGGCCACGGCTACCGCCACGGCATCCAAGGCCAGCCAATTGATCCATCTCCACCAAGGTAAACGGATAGGGGCGGGCGGCGGGGGGGAGTCGGGCATCGGCAAGCGGCAGGTTCCATCACCCATCCTGCTTTGCAAGTCCCCTCGAAAGTGACTGCAGGCCATGGACCATGGACCATAAGCCATGCCACTGCTGCTTCTACGGATTTACTTTCCACCGGGCCCGTTTTCCGGACTCAGTTTTCATGAAGACCAGAGAGAGGCCGGTGCGGTGGTGCGATAACCGTTTCCGCTGCTTGTCGGAATTACTTGGTCTCCCGCAGTTTGAGATTGCGGAACTGCACGGTCATCGCGAGGCCCGCGTGAATTTGCAGGCCAATTGGCCCCGGAGCGGCAAATTTGGCATCCTGGTAATTCACGGCCTCGGTCCCGTTGATCCAAACGGTGAAGGTATCTCCCTTGGCTCGGATTTTGAAATGGTTCCAGTCTCCTGGCTTCAGCAGTTTCGCCCGTTCCTTCGCCTGTCCGGCCTCCGGATATTTGCCCAGATAAAAGCAGCCAGTCATGTCCTGTTTCAAACTGCGCGACACGCCGATCTGCATTTGCAATTCCGGTTTCCGCATCATGAAACCGCTGTCGATCTCCCCTTCCCATTTGGCCTCGGCTTCCAGCTCAAAGTCGCCATACAGCTGCTCGGTCAATAACATGTTGCCTTTTTTGGCGGCATCGTTGGTTCCGGTCAGAACTCCGTCCGCCACTTTCCAGAACGGATTGGGAGCGGGCACCTTCCAGCCCGTCAGATCCTTGCCGTTGAAAAGCGGCACCGCCACCGCCTCCTCCGCGCGGACCGGATTGGGCT
>JAYUWQ010000267.1:0-1992 GCA_043753485.1 bacterium | reverse complement strand
GATGGACGTCATCTTGCGGCGGTGCAGGAGGGTGCCCTCGTGGTGGTGGATACGGTGACGGGGAGCAGCCGGACGATTGTTAAGGGATTTCCCCGGCTGAGTGAACCGGCGTGGTCGCGTTAGCTCATTTTACTGTTATGGATAGTTCCCGTGTTTTGATTTGCCTGATGATCCCGGTGATGGCTCTGGGCTGTGGTTCCTGCTCCAGCACCAAAATGGAGGGTGAGGAGGATGCGGAGGCTGCGGCAACGATGGGGGAAACCCAGCGCCGGGCCAATCTGCCTGCATATTCCAGCCCGGGCGTGACGCGCGGGCAGCTGGAGGGCATCGACTTCGGCGATGGTGCGTGGGAGCTTCCCCCGGGGCAGAAAGATAAAGTGCTGGCGGTGGCGACTCATCTTAAAGTGAGGGCGGAGCGGGTGATCGTGGCGGGTGGAGCGCAGGTGACGAGTGCGGAGTATGCGCGTCAGCTAGGGCAGCAACGGGCCCTCGCGGTGAAGCAGAGACTGATGAAGGAAGGCATTCCCGCCAATCGGATCGTGACCATGAGTTATGGGCTGGATCTGCCAGGAAAGGGTGGGGACCGGGTGGAATTCGGCACGGTGCCGACGGGAGAGAAGGAATTCTAGAGATGGGGCAGGAGGATTAGCGGGGCGGCCGGAGGAAACGGTCGGACGATAGAGCCTACACGTTAGAAGCTGGGTGGCGTCTGGAGAAACCCGGCGGGACGTTGCTACACCTTTTGGGGTTCCCCTTGATTCGTGATGACGGACGTCTAAGTCCGGGATGCCATGGCCTATCTGAACGAAAACTACTTCAAGCTGAAAGCGGGTTACCTTTTCCCGGAAATTGCCCGTCGGGTGGCGACCTTTACTTCCGATAACAAGGAAGCGGCGGCCCGCCTGATCCGCTGCGGCATCGGCGATGTCACGGAGGCGCTCCCACAGGCTGCCCGCGTTGCCATGAAAGCCGCCGTGGATGAACTGGGCGACCGCGCCAGTTTCCGCGGCTACGGCCCGGAGCAGGGCTACGCCTTCCTCCGTGATGTTATTGCGGAGCAGGTCTTTGCCCCGCTGGGCTGCAGGATCGCACCGGATGAAATCTTTATCTCCGACGGCTCCAAATGCGATACTGGGAATATCCTCGACATCTTTGGGCCCAAGAACCGGATTGCCATAACCGACCCGGTTTACCCGGTCTATGTGGACACCAATGTGATGTGCGGCCACACCGGAGACGCCGATGATGAGGGCGCTTACGGCGGGCTGATTTATTTGCCTTGTCTGCCGTCCAATGGGTTTGTGCCCGCGCTGCCGAAGGAAAAGGTCGATTTGATTTATTTGTGTTATCCAAATAATCCCACGGGAGCCACGGCCTCGTATGAGCAACTGGCATCGTGGGTGCATTTCGCCCGCGAAAACCAGGCGATTATTCTCTTCGATGCAGCCTATGAAGCCTACATCACCGAGCCGGGCGTGCCGCACTCCATTTTTGAAATCGAGGGTGCGGAGGACTGCGCGATCGAGTTCCGCAGCTTCTCCAAGCACGGCGGCTTCACCGGGGTGCGCTGTGCCTACACCGTGGTGCCGAAGAACCTGATGGCGTCCACCGCCGACGGCAAACGCCACCGCCTGCATCCGCTGTGGTCGCGCCGCCAGAGCACCAAATTCAACGGCGTCTCGTACCCGGTGCAGCGCGCCGCCGAAGCGTTATTCAGCCCCGCAGGCCAGCGGGAGGTCAACGAACTCATCACACACTATCTGGGCAATGCGACGATCCTGCGCGAGGCCTGCATCGCGGCTGGCCTGAAAGTATTCGGCGGTGTCAATGCCCCGTACATCTGGGTCAAGTGCCCGGAAGGCGTGAAGAGTTGGGATTTGTTCGACCGCATGCTGAACGAGGCCAATGTGGTCATCACGCCCGGTGCCGGATTCGGTGCCGCCGGCGAAGGATACTTCCGGATCAGTGCGTTCAACAGCCGTGCTAACGTGG
>JAYUWQ010000266.1:0-4873 GCA_043753485.1 bacterium | reverse complement strand
TGGCGGCCGGGGATGTCTATACCGACGAAAAGCGCCGCCTGCTCTACGATGGGGTCAGCCGGGAAGCGGTGGGAATCGACTGCAGTGGTTTTGTCTCGCGCTGCTGGGATCTGCCGAAGGCTTTTTCCACGCGGGAACTGAGGGCCATCTGTGTGCCGCTGCCGTCATGGGACGACCTGCAGCCCGGGGACGCCCTCAACATCCACAATGTCCATGTGCTGCTCTTCTGCGGCTGGGTGGACACTGGCCGGAAGTTCATGGCGGCCTATGAGACCGGGGGCCCTCCCGATTGGAAGGTGATCCGCCACGTCATCGGGGTGGATTTCCTGAAACGAAAAGGATATCGCCCGCTGCGGTATCAGGGGATCCGGGAAGGGTGAGACCAGCCGGGCTTGGAGTTGCTCCCGGGGTGGCCGGCGGGAACCCCGTTATTTCAAGTCCAGCACCACTTCCCTGACATTGAACAGCGGCTGGCCGGGGTCCATGCGGGCGGGTTCGAGCCACAGCCGCCATGTGCCGGCGCGCGGGATTTGGAAGCGGCCCGCCTCCACCAGGGTAAAGCCGTCATTGGATTCCGTCGGGGCCACGGCGGTTTCTTTGCTGCCCGTGCCGAGCCGGACACGGAAACTGCGTTCGGTTCGCAGGCTCGAGCTTTGCAGGACCTGCACTTTGATACTGCCAGGGGCTGTCACGGAAATATCCCAGGCCACCCGGCTGGCAGGATTTTTCCAGTTGGTCAGATAGCGCGAGGTGGAGGTGTAGTAGACGTCCTTTCCGGCCGCGAGGACGGCGGCTTTGGAGGCATCCAAGTGCAGTTCGCCAGCGGTCAGAGGAGTCAGTTTGCCCTGGAGTGCCGTGATGGCGGTGGCGGCAGCGCCGGCGGGGGCAGCCCAGGCGGGATCGGCGGCGAGTTCCCTGGCATAATCGGCGGCTTCCGGGGCGGCGGTCTGTGCCAGCGCTCCGGCAAGGGCTTCCCGGTTTTTGGCAGAGGTCGCCATGGATTGGGCTTTGCGCAGGAGCGCGACCAATTCAGCCCCATTGATGGAAGCGGTGCGTGGCGCCACCTGGCAAAAAGCGGCGATCACGGCGTCGCGGTCGGTGGGTGAAGCCGCGGCCGCCAGCAGGGCATCGGTCAGGGTGGGGTCCGGAGCGGGCCAGTCCTGGAGAGCGGCGAGGGCATCGCGGCGCCGGTCGCCCGCCGTGGCCAGCTCCGCCGCGAGGGCGCGGTTGGCATTGGGGTGGCCGGTGTGGCCGAGCAGCCGCAGCAGATCCGGGCGGGTGGCAGCATCGGAGCCGCGCAGGGCATCGGTGAGGAGGCGCACCCGGGCGGCGCTGTCTTTTTCGCTGGCCAGGAGGGCGGTGACGGCGCGGAAAAGACTGTCGCGGCCGGCGTCATCCTTGATTTTTGGCAGGATTTTCAGGAGTTCCGGCACGTCGGCAGCGGCTCCGGTTTGGGTCAATACTTCGAGCGCGGTGGTTCGGGCCGGCCCCTTGTCGTCCCCCACGATTTTCAGCAGTTCCGCGGTGCCGGCCTTGGACGGATGGGCGCTCATGGCTTCCATCACCAGCAGGCGGGCGCCTCCCGACGCTTTGGGAAGCGCGGCCGCCAAGGCTTCCGCTACGGGCGCGCCCTTCATTTTTTTAAGCACGGAGGCGGCGCGGGGCGCATCCGGGCCATTGCTGCCGAGGGCCTGCAGCAGGAGATTGATCGTGGCCGGGTCGGGGGTGGGGGCCGGCGCATTGAAAACGGTTTCCAGCGCCGCGCGGGGATCCACCACCGGGGCCTGGGGCCGCAGCAGGAACCACCACGCGGCCCCGCCTCCCCCGGCCGCCAGCAGGGTCAGGGTAATCCACAGCCCGGCGCGGCTTTTGGAGGCGACTTTCCGGGCGGCCGGGCGGCTGCTGCGCGAGGCGGCGGTAGTGCCCTGAAGCGCTTGCGTGCCGGATCCGCTGACCCGCTGGGTCGATTTTTTGACCATCTGCGTGGTCTTGTTGTTTCCCTGTGGCGACACTCCGCCGGGCCCGGTGCCGCGGCCGACGATTTTTACATGGGAGACGGGACCCACGGGAGTGGGGTTCTTGATGCCACTTTTTTGCGTGCGGAAAAAATCGAGGGCGATGCGGGCATCGGCCGGGCGTTCCTCCATGTCCCGGCTGATCAGCCACATCACCCAATCGGCCAGCCACACCGGGAGATCAGGCCGCACTTCCACCAGATGCCGCACGTGGTGCTGCAGGTGGCTCACCATCACCTCCGGACCGGTTTGGCCGTCGAAGGGGTATTTGGTGGTGAGGATTTGATAGAAAATGCAGCCGAGAGAATACATGTCGGTGCGGGCATCCAGCGGCAGCCGCTCAAACTGTTCCGGGGCCATGAAGAAGATGCTGCCCATGATGCCCGATTCCTGGTCTTCCGTCTGCCGGGTGGCGGTGCGGGAAAATTTGGCGAGGCCGAAATCGAGGATCTTGATTTGGAACTTCCCACTGGCCAGCCAGATCACCATCAGATTCCCCGGTTTCAGATCGCGGTGCACCAGCCCCATTTCCTGGGCGGCGATCATCCCTTCGAGGGACTGCACCACCACTTCCTTGAAATCATCCACCGTCATCGCGCCGCGCTCGATCACCTGATCCAGGGTTTCGCCTTTGAGCAATTCCATGACGACGAACGGCCCCTTGGAGTCCTGCCCGACATCGTAAATGGTGACAATATGCGGATGCTGGAGTGAGGAGAGGGTGCGGGCCTCGCGGATCAGGTCCTGATGCAGGCCTTCGGCACTGCCGGACTCGGGCGGCTTGACCCGTTTCAAGGCGACATCGCGGTCCAATTGGGTGTCGGTGGCCAGATACACTTCGCCCAGACCTCCGGCGCCGATTTTACCTTTGACGACGTAACGCGTATTCATGGGGGCGGGAGGGGGGGCACGAAAAGTGAGGGAATCCCCTATTAGGAGAAAAGGAGGGGGACGGCAAATGGATTCGACGCTGGTTTCCCTTCCCCTTATCCGGGGGAGCGGAGGATCAGGGACCGCCGGAATCGGCTGGAGCAGCGGGGATACCGGCAAGGCCGGGCCTCACTGCTCCGGCAGGTAGCTGTCAGTCATCACGCCGAGAATCCCGGCCAGCAATTCCGTCTCGCCGATGGCTCCGGTGTGGCGGAACACGATCTTTCCGCCGGGGGCAATCAAGACGGTGTGCGGCTGCGGCCCGGTCCAGGCCGGATCCAGCGCTGTGATCAGGGCGTCCATGCTGGCTTCGTTGTAGAGGTAGTTGTTGCTGGTGCGCGATTCTTTTTCGAGGGTGGGTTTCAGCCCGGCGGGCAAGGCAGCGCGCTGCTTTTCGAGGAAGCGCCGGGCTTTGGGCAAATCCTCCGGCAGGTCGGTGGACAGGGTGATGAGTTCAAACGGGCGCAGTCCCATGCGGCGGGAAATCCGGATCAGGCCGGGGAACTCGGCGACACACGGTGCGCACGTGGTGGACCACACGTTGATCAGCCGGTATTTGCCGGTGGGGTTTTTCGCCAGGGCCGCCACCCCGGCGGCATTGATGGTTTCCAGGGTGATGGGGGCTTTTTCCCACTGCTCATTGTCCACCGCCACCGCTCCCTTCTTCTCCAGCCACTTGGTGGAGCAGCCAAACGGTTTGGTTTCGGCCACCGCGAGGGGTTTACCCTCCAGCAGGGCCAGCACGGCATCGCGGGCATCCTGACGTTTCACTGTGGCCGGATCCGGATAGCGGGAGTCATCCAGCCACCCTTGGTATCGCAGTTTCCGCGCCTTGTCGAAAATGAAGACATGCGGCGTCGCGAGGCACCCGTAGGCTTTGGCCACCGCCTGGGTGGTGCCGTCATACAGATAGGGGAAAGTAAATTTTTCGTCCCTCGCATACAATTTCATATCCTCGAAGCTGTCGTCATACTGGGAATAACCCAGCTCATCCGCCCGCAGCCCTTCGGGCGAGTTGGGATTGATCGCCACCACCGCGACATTCCGCCCCTTCAATTCGGCCAGCAGGGTCAGCAGCCGGGGGTCCTGAGCGTGGCAAACCGGGCAGTGGTTGGAGGTGAAATACACCATCAGCACCTCTGCGGAGGCAAAATCCGCGAGCGACCAGTCGCGGCCATCTATGCCCGGCAGCTTGAAGTCCGGTGCGGCGGCCCCGGTTTCCAGCTTGCGGAAATCCGGCGGCAGGTCAGCCGCCGCCGCAGGAGAACACAGGCCGAACCAAGTGAGCAGCAGGAGCGGAAGCCATTTCATGAAACAAGTCTGCCAGGACTCCTCAAGGATGTCAATCTCCGCCATCACGCGCCATCCGCTCTTGCGTCACCGGAGCCGGTGGCGCAGGGGAAATCATGGAACAGGATGACATGCCGTTGACCCGGCGGTTGCGGCAGGAAATTCTTTTTGCCCGCGAGCGGGTGAAGCGGTTTGGCCGGGCCACCCCGTTGGAGCGGCTGGTGCTGCCTGGGCCGGGGCCGGAGATCTGGGTGAAACGCGAGGACGCCTGCGCGATCAAGGCTTACAAATGGCGGGGGGCGGCGAACCGGATGGCGGTGCTGACCGCGGAAGAACGGGCGCGGGGCGTGGTCACGGCGTCGGCGGGAAATCATGCCCAGGGCGTAGCTTTGGCGGCGCGGCAGTTGGGCGTGAAGGCGCGGATTTATATGCCGCGCTCGTCGCCCGTTGTGAAACAGCAGGCGGTCCGGCACCATGGTGGCGAGTGGGTGGAGATCATGCTCACCGGAGACAGCTACGATGAGGCGGTGGTGGCGGCCCGGCAGGACGAGGCCGCGCGGGGCGCCAATTACATCCATGCCTACGACGACCTGCGGGTGATGGCGGGGCAGGGCACGTTGGCGGATGAAGTGGTGTTG
>JAYUWQ010000265.1:0-1998 GCA_043753485.1 bacterium | reverse complement strand
ATTCGACGAGGACCTGAATCTTGGCTCTTACGAGCTACGCATCCAAGCCAAGAAAGACGACAAGACAGATTGGAGCAAGCATGAGGGCCGCTATGAATCAAAGAAGAAACCGTAAATCGCCGAACAAAACGGATGCAGGCACCGGCTCGAAGGCTATCTGTCGTGTCAGCAACGTCTTGCGCTCGCCGTCGCCTGATCAGAGACGTTAGTCGGCTAAGCAGGCGTGCAAACCGAACCAAATATGATGAAACAGCACATCCTTACTCTCCTTGCTGCCTTGTTTTTTACTCAGGCAGGAATTGCCCAGTCCACCGGCACCTTTGCCGACTCACGCGATGGGCAAACGTATAAAACGTTCAGCTTTAAAAATGCTTTGACTGGCAGCATGGTAACTTGGATGGCCCAAAACCTGAACTACAAAGTGGAGGGGTGCTACGCTTATGATGACAAAGAGAGCAATCGAAAAGAGCTCGGCTTGCTTTACACCTTGGAAGCAGCGAAAAAAGCCTGCCCCAGCGGTTGGCATTTGGCAACGGATGGCGAATGGTCTACGCTGGTGACTCAATTTGGCGGAACCGACATGGCCGGCGAAGCCCTGAAAAGCGTGAGTGGCTGGATAGAAAACGGCAACGGCACCAACGGCAGCGGGTTTAACGCGATTCCGGCAGGTATTCGGAGAAACAATGGTTATGACGTCCTGGGGGTGATGGGTTTCTGGTGGACCTCCACACCCGCGGCTGAGGAGGGTAAAGCCTGGGGATGGAACCTGAGTTATGGTGGCCCCGGGGAAAAACCACTTAAAACAAAGGCGTTCCGTTTCGCTGGCCCTGTTTCCCACGCAAAATCAGTTCGTTGCGTCCGGGATTGAGATTGATTTGGAAGTTCAATTTGCCACCTACTAAGTTCAATTTGCCAGTTCGCCGCGTCGCACCTGCGGCGATGACCCTGTGCTCAAGCGCATCGAAGACAGGAATGGTTTCGGCACGGGCGGGACGCTCCTGAGATCGTCCAGCAGCACCGTGCCGATCTTGCGGCCTGCAAACTTCACGCCCTGGATTTTGCCGCTCGCCTTCGCACGTTTCCGCGTAACATCTCCGACTTCTCCGCGCCGGAGCACGCGCTCCAAAGAAACGTTTTCCATTCCGCAGCAAAGGAGATAGCCTGCGACAAAGTCGAAAAGTAATCCAGGACCGGTCCCCAAAACCGCTCACCACCCATCCGCATCCCCTGAAATCGAACGACTGCTCCCCGCTGCTGGCCTTTTGGCTGGGCCTCCTGCTGCTCTGCGGCTCCGCCAATCCCCTGCGGGCCGACGTGTCCGGACTATTCACCTATCAGGTGATCGGTGGCACTCAGGTCACGATCACGGAATACCCCGACAACGCCGCCGGTGCCGTCACCATTCCCGCGCAGATCGTCGGCCTGCCGGTCACCTCCATCGGCGACTATGCGTTCTGGCACTGCACGGGGCTGACCAGCGTCACCCTCTCCGCCAGCGTCACCTCCATCGGCTACGGCGCGTTCCAATCTTGCACCGGGCTGACCAGCGTCACCCTCCCCGGCGGCGTCACCTCCATCGGCGACCGCGCGTTCTCCGGCTGCACCGGGCTGACCAGTGTCACCCTCCCCGCCAGCGTCACCTCCATCGGCAACCGCGCGTTCTCCTACTGCACCGGGCTGACCAGCGTCACCCTTCCCGCCAGCGTCACTTACATCGGCGACGTCGCGTTCTCCGACTGCACCGGGCTGAAGTCGGCGGTTTTTCAGGGCAACGCACCGGGTAGCTTCGGCGGCTCAGTGTTCGCCAACACCGCCCCGGGATTCACGGTCTATTACTTCACGAACAGGACAGGATTCTTCTCCCCGACGTGGAACGGCTACCCTTCCATCGGCCTCACTGCGCCGCTCTCGCCCGCGGCAACGTGGCTGCTGGCGCATGGCCTGCCGTATGACACCAGCCTCCAGCAGGACCCGGACGGGGATGGCGTGCCCCTGCTG
>JAYUWQ010000264.1:0-1999 GCA_043753485.1 bacterium | reverse complement strand
GGGTGACGGGTTTATTCAGTGAATTCTCATCGACCAATTGGAGCAATTGGGTTTGGAAATCGGGGTCGCGCTCGTACAACATTTCGTAGACGCTGCGCCGCATCGCGGGGTCATCCATCAGGGCTATAGCTTCCTCAATGCCGGCGCGGAAGGTCTCCGGGGATTTGTCATACCAGGTTTCACAGGCATCGGCCGTGACTTGGTTGCGTTGGTCAGGATCGCTCAGATTCATGGCCCACATGAGAGCTTCTGCGGGAGCCGTGGCGGCCGCGGTGACCGCGAACTGGCTGGCGGCGGCTTCGCGGGCCGGTCCTTCAGGCAGGGTGTTGATGAATTTGGAGACGGCACCGGGGTTTTGAGTGCTCCATGGAGTGACCAGGGCGCCGAGCGCGATGGCGTGGTCACTGGGCGACTCGAATGAGACTTGGGTGAGCCAGCCGGCGGCTTCAGTCGGAGCGATGGCGGCCCAGGTGGAAATCACGGCGGTAATGGCGGAGGCGCGGTCGTTGGCCGGGAGACGTTCGGCGAAGGTGGCGGCAGCCTGCGGGGCGGTGTGGGCCCAGGCGGAGACGGCACTGCTGACGGCGAGCCGGCGGGACTCCAGATTGCCCATGGAGGAGGCCCAGGCAGCCGCCGCGGCGGGATTGGTGGCAGCCCAGCTTCCGGCGAGAACCGAGGCCGCTTCGCCATCGTCCACCCCGGTGCGGCTCATCCATCCCGCCGCCCCGGCAGAATCACGGGCCGTCCAGTGGACCATGAGGGCTGACAACGCATCATCGCGGAAGGTGCCGGCGGGGAGCGACCCTGCCCAATCGGCGGCCTGCTGGGGATTGGAGGCCACCCACGATTCCATAAGGGCTTCTATCGCTTCCGCCCGGTTATCATCCTCCTCCATGCCAGCGACGGACAGAGCTGAGGAATACAGGGGGGATTTGGTAAATGAAACCGGGGCGGTGGCGGCCTCCGGCGCTTGAGCAGGGGCCGTCACTTCCGGGGAGATGGATGGAGAATCAGGGGCGGCGGGCAAGTCGCTTGCCTGAGTCAGCACACCGGCAGCATCGCCTGGCTTGGGCCCGGGCAGGGTCCAGACCGAGTAGCCCACCGCCACGATCAGCACGCCCATCAGGCAAATAAATACCGTCCAACGGCTGCTCCGCCGGGATATTCCCGGAAGACGGTCCACGGGTTTCCTCTCAACAGATTCAGCCTTGAAGGGTGCTTCCGACATGGCGCAGCGGAGGTTTTCAGGATTTCGCCTTTGAGCGGGCGAACCGGGCCTGTTCCCACAATCGATACCGTTCCGTAACCTTTGTGACCCTTATTGGTCTGTCACAGTAGTTGTCGGCGCCGGGGTTGCGGTGGCGGTGCTGACGACGCGTTTGAAGCGGGTGCTGATCACCGGGCTGCCCAAGCCTGCCCGGTCCACGGCATATAAAGTGATGCGCTTACCGACCCGGCTGGTGTTGTCAAACTCGATGAACCACCCGCTGGGGGTTGAGTTTTTGGCGGTGAGTTGAGCCCGCTTCCATTTTTTGGAGCCTTCCACCTGATACCGCACTTCCTTGATTCCAGCCCTGGCCGCCTTTTCGCCCGTCGATCCAGTTTCGGCGGTATCGGTAGCGGATCCCACGATGACCAGATAGGCTCCCTGATTCTGGGCTGGGGTGGTGAGGGTGATGGTGGGGGGGGCCGCCACCGCAGACGCAGCCAAGGCCAGCAGAAGGGGAGCGAGCAGGACGGAGACGGAAAGTTTCGATTTCATGAAGCGGGGGCAGGGAAAACCTAATTTATGATGACACTAAAGACAGGGGATGCACAGCAAAAGTTCAAAGGCTCAGACAAAATGCTCCGGAACGGGGTTTTCGGGAGGGATGTCGCCGATTTCGACCTCGGTACCGGGTTCGACCAGATCGAACAGCTCCACCACCGCGGGGTTGGTCAATCGGATACAGCCATGGCTGGCCGGCTGCCCGATGAGATCCTCCTGATTGGTCCCATG
>JAYUWQ010000263.1:0-4885 GCA_043753485.1 bacterium | reverse complement strand
AAAAGCGACGAAACGTGGAGGGCCGGATGAGGCCGCGCTGAAAATGGCGGAAGACGGAGGACTTGCACCCCATGCCGCACGCTGGCGGCACGATCCCGTTAGCACCGGGTCCCGGCGCGCTGGTCCGGATCGTCTTCCCGTTGGCCCTCCTGGCAGGACCCGCACCCGCAACTGAACGGTCTCAAGCTGCTTGCCTCTGCTGATTGGGCCACCGGAGGAGGGTTGATGGAAATTGGAATCCCCGGAAGGATTCGCACCTCCGGCCTGCCGGTTATCGACCGGCTGCTCTGCTGCTGAGCTACGGGGACGCAAAATTGGCGGAGGTCAGTGGTCCCGCCCCACAACCGTGCCAGGCACGGTCCAGCCGGTTTCCAACCGGCGGCGGATCTCATCCGCTTTGACCTCCATGATTTTGCCAGGAAATGGTCCCTGCGGCAGGAATTGCACCCGCCCTGGCGCCGTTCTGAGCGGCGGGTCTCTGCTGTTGGACTACGCAGGGGAAATTGGTGCTCCCGGCAGGACTTTCGCCCGCAACCTCCGCGTTCGAAGCGCGGCGCTCTCTACTTTGAGCTACGGAAGCATAAAAGAGGGTGGATTTAAAAAAACCGCAGAGACGCGGAGAACGCAGAGGAAGGGAATGGACGGATCCTGTGACCTTGGATCCGTCCATTCCGGGCAATCCCATTAACTTCTTTCCTTCTCTGCGTCCTCCGCGTCTCTGCGGTAAAATCCAACGATCAAAATTGGGCGGTCCAGCTGGAGTCGAACCAGCACCTGCGGGGATATGAACCCCGTGCTCTGCCATTAAGCTACAGACCAAAAAAGTGGAGGTGCGCCCCGGAGTCGCACCGGGTAAGGCTGTTTTGCAGACAGCAGGCTCCACGGCTTCACCTTGCGCACCGTGTGTGTTATCAAAATTGGGGAGTTCGACCGGTGCTGCCCCGGTTCCTCGACGTTCACAGTGTCGTATGCTTGCTGTTACACTACGAACTCCATAGAGCCCCGGCTCAGACGAGAGCCGGAACCCGGAGCGGCGGCCGCAACGCCCACGCGCTGCGGCTCGTACGCCAGACCAGATCCAGATCGCGGTCCGGGGCGCCACTTTTGGTGGGGAAGGTGCCCTGACAGGCAAACCCCAGCCGGGCCGGCACGGCGGCGCTGCGGCGATTGTCAGGATCGCAGACAATCGTCACCGTCTCCAGCGGCCAGGTCGCGAAAGCCACCGTGGTCAAAGCCGCCGTGCTTTCCGAGATGAATCCCTGGCCGGTGGCCGATTCCCGCAGCCAATAACCGATCTCGCGGTCCTGCGGTCCATGGCGCGGGTGGATCCCTGTGCCGCCCAGCACTTCGGTTTGGTCGCGATTGAAGATGCCGTAAATAAAATCCCGGCCTTCCTGAAAATCGCGGGCAAACCGGGCCAGCCGCACGCTGATATCATCCAGCGTGGAAGGCTCATCCCGAGCCCACGGCATCCAGGGACGCAGGTGGTCCAGACTGGAGTCCAGCGCTTCCTTTAGCAGCGGGGCGTCGGCCGGCCTCCCGCAGCGGAGCACCAGGCGGGGCGTGTAAATAGGAGTGAGAGGATGGATCATGGCAGGGAAGGATGGAGGGTGGAGGACGGCTATTGGATGGAAAAAGATCCCCCGGCGGGATTCGCGCCCGCATAAGTCGGTTTACAAAACCGGTGCCTTGCTGAAATCGGCCACAGGGGAGTGGGTTGGAAGGAAAGTGTTCCCGGCCGGAGTCGCACCGGCAGCCTCCCGCTTCGCAAGCGGACGTGCTTCTGTTGCACCTCGGGAACGGAAAGGAGTGGTGCGGTAGGCCAGTGCTACCCTGGCGCTCTCTGGGTGGAAGCCAGACGTGCTCGCTGTTACACCAATACCGCGAATGGTTGGAATGGGCTCCCCACGGAGCGCGGACTTGCAGTCCGCCCCAGCTATCCGGTCTTTTTTGCCTGGACCTGTCTTCGGCCGGTCCGGCTTCCTGTCTTTCAGGGACTTTGCCGATGCTCCGGGGCGGACTACAAGTCCGCGCTCCGGTTGGGAATTGGCCGCCAGAGCTGGAATTGCACCGGCCTCGTCGCGTCTTCAGCGCGCTGCTCATCTGTCTGAGCTATCTGGCGGAAAAATGGTCGGACACCCCGGTGTTGCGCCGGGCTTCTCCTGATCCCGAATCAGGCGGGAACGCTGGCTCCCTCGAGTCCGTAAATAGTGGCTCCCCGACATGGAGTTGGCTTCGCCTGCGCAGGATGGCGCTCCGCGCAGGTTCCGATGCCGCTTCAGCGGCTGGGCGCTGAACCATGACGTCCGGTTTAACAGGCCGGCAGGCTGCCTTACCTCATCGGGGAATGTGAAAAATTGGTGGAAGATGGTGGTAGTGCGCCACTGATCGCTTCCGGCCTCTTGGGGTGACGGCGGGTTTACAATCCGCTGGCCGGGGCATCCTCCTTGAAATTGGTGCGGCCAGCCGGAATTGCACCGGCGTCACCGGATTGGCATACCGGAATCCTGCTGCTGAACGATGGCCGCGATCTGAAAATGAATCGCCAAGCCGGGCGGCGGAGGATTCCGGCCGCCCGGTTGGCGTGATGTGTATAAAGAACAAACACCGCTGCCGCTCCTCCCGGAGCCGCACCCGCTGGATTTCACGGCGGATGTTTCGGTGTTTGAATTCGGCACACCTGATAAGAAGCCTGTATGGATATAAAATGGGGTCTCATACAGACAGAAGTGATAAGCGCGCAATAAGTCCTGACATCATCCCGGAGGGTCCGGGTTGACATTTACCTTGGCTGCCGCGAAGCTAATCGCGGGTTGGCTGTGGGAGGGGATATGCGTCGAAGCACTCTCTGTCTGCGGTCCGTCCACCTGCCCCTCCGCTGGTTGCACCCGGCGGAGGGGTCTTTTTTGGGGACTGAGGGGAACGGACCTGGTTGGGTTGGAAATGATTCCGGGTGGGTGGGCCTTCGGGATCCGGGGGGGCAGTGGCTGGGGGATTTCCGGGGAGCAGTTTAGTGACTCAGGGAAAACTCGAGGGACGCTCGTCCGCCGGGGGAAGGCATTGGATTGGGTTGGATTTTAGGGGATTACGGGGAAAATCAGAAAGGGGGAGAGTGTTTCCGGGACAAAAAAGAAGCCCCGCTCTCCAGTGTGGTGAGCGGGGCTTCAGGAAACTTTTTGTTGTTTCAGGGAAGTCAGGTCAGGCACTGGAAGCCTGTCCGCTCTGGTTGTGGTTTGAGGTTCTGGACGTTAAATCCTGGACGGTAACTGACCCCGGCTGGCCACATCGTTCCCATCACACAGGCACCCTCCAGCGCCTGGTCCGCACCCAGATGGGAGGACGGCCGCAGGGCTGGATGAATGGTGGCGGATGATTTCATGAACGTTTTGGAAGGTGCCGTGATTATGGCACGCGAACTCGAGGCGTCAAATGTATTTTACAAAATAGCGTGATTTTTCCAAGAGGTGCCATGTGGACTAGCCGACTCTATCAGATATCCGCCAGCCGTCCGGTGCTGTCGCCGAAGCGTTCCAGGCGGGGCACCCCGGCGTGATCCAGCATGTTCAGGTAGAGGTTGCACATGGGGGTGTCCTCCAGTTGCAGGAAGCGGCCGGGGTTCAGTTTACCGCCGCCATTGCCGGCCACCAGAATGGGAAGGTTGCTATGGGTGTGGCGGTTGCCGTCGGAGTTGCCGCAGCCGTAGACGATGGTGCTGTTATGCAGGATGGATTGGCCATCGGCATCCTTTTTGGACTCCAGCAGGTTGAGGAATCCCGCGAGTTGTTCGACATAAAAACGGTCGATCCGGGCGACCTTGGAAATCATGTCAGGATCGTTGCGGTGGTGGCTCAGGGAGTGGTGGCCTTCCGCGATGCCGATCTCGCCAAAGGCGCGGTTGCTGCCGTCGTGGGCGAGCAGCAGCGAGGCGATCCGGGTGCTGTCCGTTTCAAAGGACAGGGCCATCATTTCAAACATCAGCTTGATGTATTGATCGTAGGCCGCCGGGATGCCGGCGGGGGTCTCCATGGCAGGGTCCGCGGGGTTGGGGAAACGCTCGGCGGCGGTGATCCGCTGCTCAATTTCCCGGACCCCGGTCAGGTATTCATCCAGCTTGGCTTTGTCGCGGTGGGTCAGCTGCTGCTGCACCGCTTTGGCGTCGTCCATCACGAAATCGAGGATGGACTTCTGCTGGGCGCGGCGGCGGAGCAGATGGGCGGAGCGTTCGCCCGGAGCGCCGGCTCCGAAGAGGCGCTCGAAGACGAGGCGTGGATTCGATTCCGGGGAGAGTGGGGAGGTGGGCGAGCGCCAGGCGAGGTTGGATTCGTAGGCACAGGAGTAACCGGAATCGCAGCCGCCGGATTTCCGGTGCGGGTCGGTGGAAAGCTCCAGGGAAGCAAAGCGGGTGGTCTGGCCGATGTGCTGGGCGGCGATCTGGTCGATGGAAACGCCCGCATAAATGTCGCTGCCGGCGGTCTTTTTCACCCTGACGCCGGTGAGGAAGGTGCCGTTGGCCCGGGCGTGGTCGCCCGCTCCGTCATTGCCGGCCTCGGCATTGGCGTGGGCGAATCCTGACACGACTTGAAGGCGGTGCTTCAGGCTTTCCAAAGGAGCGAGGGTAGGGCCGAAGGTGAAATCCTTGCCGGTGCCGGTGGGCCACCATTGGTCATGGATGGCGCCGTTGGGGAAATAGATGAACGCCATCCGCTGGGGGGCGCCGGTGGCGGTGGTGGCGAAGGCCGGGGCCGCGGCCGTGGCTTTGCCTGAGAGCGCCTCGAAGGCAGGGAGCGACAGGCAGGCGCCGATGCCACGGAGGAACCGGCGGCGGTTGGTGAGGATGGCGTTCATGGAATGGAGCGTTGGCGTTTTTGGAACGGCGGGCTTTCGA
>JAYUWQ010000262.1:0-2001 GCA_043753485.1 bacterium | reverse complement strand
GGATGGGCAAGGAAATCGCGCTCTTCGATGCCGGCTTCGGCCAGGTGGACAATCCCCGCATGGGCTGGCTGCGCGACGGCCTCGCGGCTGTCGGCATCAATCCGGAGCAGGTCACCGCCGGCTTCCTCAGCCATGCCCATGCCGACCACCTCAACGGCTTCGTCATGGAGGGGAAGCCTGCCTTTCCCAATGCCGCCATCCACCTCCTGCCGGAGGAACTGGCCTTCTGGCGCACGCCCCACCCTGACTTCTCCAAATCAAAACGCGATGCCAGCAAAATCCCCGGCATGATCCGCGAAGTCCGCGGTCACTTTGACGCCCTCGCCAAGGTCCTCCAACCGGTCAAGGACGGTACCGAACTCTTCGGCGGCAGGATCAGGATCGAAGCCGCCCCTGGCCACACCGCCGGCCACGCCTGCTTCCGGCTCCGCTCGGAGGGGCAGGAGCTGCTCCATCTCATGGACCTGGCCCATCATCATCTCCTGATGTTTGCCAACCCGGAGTGGAATATTGCCTTCGACCACGATCCCGCGCTAGCCATGCAAAGCCGGAAGCGTTACTGGGCCGGCGCCGCGGCAAAACACACCCGCTGTTATGGCTTCCATCTTCCCTGGCCAGGCCTTGGCCACATCGTCCAGCCAGCCCCTGACCAATACAGCTGGTGGGCCGAACGCTGGAAGTGGGAGGGGTGAGGGTTTCCGCTGCCGGAGTGGGATGGAACCGGTCCGGCCCCGCGGGTTTCAGGTTTGGTTGACGCCCGGGCCCGGAATTCCAGTCTCCCCCGGCGCCGCTCAAACTGCGTGACAGCCCCACCGGATTGTGGGAAATAAAGAACATGGAAGCCTGTCTTGTTCAATTCTCTCCTCCCACAAAGCATCCATTGTCGGAAAGTGGTACCGTGATCGGCCGCGCAACCTCTGCCGCGCTCCGGGTGGACGATCCCTCCATCTCCCGGGAGCACGCCCGCATCCTGCATCAGGGAGGCTTCTGGCAGATCATGGATCTCGGCAGTTCCAACGGCACCCTCGTCAACGAGATGCCGGTGCGCGGCGTATGCCGCCTGATGAATGGCGACCAGCTGCGCCTGGGAAGTTGTAAATTCCTCTTCCACTGTGCTCCCGACGAGGCCTCGCATGACACCCAGAGCGGAGCCACGTTCCTCAGCCTGCCTGAAACCCGGCAGGTGGTCTTGCTGGTGGCGGATTTGAAGGGATTCACCCATCTTTCCTCCCAACTGTCCTCCACCGAACTGGCGACCGCCGTGCGGTTCTGGTGCGATGAATGCCGCCGTATCCTTGCGCAGTACGGGGCGGTGCTGGACAAATTCATCGGGGATTGCGCCTTCGCCTGGTGGCCGGGTTGCGGCGCGGTGAACAGGGAGCAGGCGGTGCGGGCCGCCCGGGCCTTGCTGGAGATCACCCCGCCGGCCGGATTGGTGATGGAGAGTGGGGTAGCCCTGCATTGTGGCGAGGCCGCGCTCTGCCGGATGCCGGATTCCTCCTTCACCCTGCTGGGGTCCCAGGTGAATACTGCCTTCCGCATGGAATCCCTCACCCGGCAGCTCGGGCACCCCCTGCTGGTCAGTGCCCGCTTTTGTGAAGACTGGCCCGATGCCCCATTCCACTTTTCAGCATGTGGGTCCCATTCGCTCAAGGGGCTTCCCGAACCGGTGCAGGTCTTTGCGTTACTGCCGGATCCAGTGCAGCCATAGTTTCCTCCCGGCTGAACTGCCCATTGTCAAACCAGAGGGTTTTCCGGTGCCGGTCGTGTGAAGGGACGTGGGAAACTCATGCGTGCTGCGCTCTCCCAAACCACCCCCGCGGCCGCAGTTTCCAGAAGATGAAACCGCAGGCCAGGAACCAGGCCCCCTGACTCATGATGGCGATGTAGGGAATGTCCACATACGCCTCGCGGTCGCTGGCGCGGCCCCAAAGCAGATCGACGATCACGATTGGCACGACCCAGCAGCCGATCCATCCCCAGAAAAAAAGCAGCGGCTGG
>JAYUWQ010000261.1:0-4891 GCA_043753485.1 bacterium | reverse complement strand
ATGTTTGCCTTTTTCGTCCTTATAAACACGGTAATCGAGCTCGGAATGCAGCAACCCCTGACGACCATAATCACCAAATTCCAGCACTGAACCGCCCTCTCAACGGGAAAAACGGCCCGCACACCTCTTGAAAAAACCTCTTGCAACCCGATCTGGATCTCTTATCTGTCCTGCCCAATTTTTCCCCCGTATCACACTACCATGGCTAAAACCTGCTGGATCGAGCGTCAAAAGCGCAAAACTGCAACCGTCGCGAAGTATGCTGCCCTCCGGGCACAGCTCAAGAAAGAAAAAGATTACATCGGTCTGACCATGTTGCCCCGTGATGCGTCCCCCACGCGCCTGACCAACCGCTGCCTGATGACCGGTCGTCGCCGTGGTTACTTGGCCCGCTTCAAACTTTCCCGTATCGCCTTCCGTGAACTTGCTTCCGGTGGTCTGATCCCCGGGGTGACGAAGTCCAGCTGGTAATCCAGCGGCTTCATTCCCAACGCTTTCCCCATCGCAGGGCCGGAATACGCATAGTGTTCCGGCCCTCATTCTTTTCCCCGCCCCCGGCCCGATTCCCGCTTTATTCCGGTAAATCAGCCCCGTCTTCCTGCAAAACTGCTGTGCGCCCCCTGAATCTGTGATATTGTAGCGCCGCTCCGGTTCCCCCTCTTATCCTTCATCCTTTTCCCTGCTGTGCCGATCTACGAATACATCGCCGCCGACCCTGAAAAGTCCTGCCGCATTTGCAGCAAGGGGTTTGAACTGATGCGTCCGGTGGACCGGGCTCCCCTGGAAATCTGCTATCTCTGCAAGAACCCGGTCAAAAAACTCGTCTCAAGGGTCAATACGCCCAAGATCACCAAACCGCTTTCCGTCTCCGACGCCAAATCGAAGGGCTTCACCATCCTGAAACGCCGCGACAAGGGCGTTTATGAAAAATTCTGACCCCACCGTTTTTCCCTGCCTGATCCGCCGCCTCCAACCGATTCTTCCGGCGGCGGATTTCCCCGAATGAACCCATCCGTTTTCCCATTCCCCACCTTCCTCGCGGAAGCTGCCGTCACGCCTTCCAACCAGGAAATCGCGTGGCAGTTGCTGCTCGTATTCCTGCTGGTGTTGTTGAAGGGCGTGTTTGTCGCAGCCGAGTTTTCCCTCGTCAAGGTGCGCGCCAGCCAGATCGACGAACTGATGCAGGAGGGAAAGGCCAGTGGCGCCGCGATGCGGGCGAAGGCCATGGTCCACAAACTGGAGGACTACGTGGGAGCCACCCAGTTCGGGATCACCCTGACGAGCATTGCGCTGAGCATGTTCGGGGAACGGTATATTGTGCAATGGCTTCAGCCCAAACTGGGAGGGCTACTTCCTCAGGCAGCAACCAGTGTCGTGGCATTTGTCCTGGTGCTCACGGTGCTGACGTTTGTGGACGTGGTGTTCGGCGAATTGATGCCGAAGTCCGTGGCGATCCGTCGTTCGCTGAATACCGCCCTCACTTTAAGCGGCCCGCTGAGCGCATTCGAGTTTGTCTTCCGCTACGCCATCCGCCTGCTCAATGGCAGCGCCAACTGGATCATGCGCGTGATTTTCCGCATCGAACCGGACAAGGACGGCCTTCAAAACATCCACAGCGCGGAGGAACTGCAAATTCTGGTCGCCGAATCCCAGCGGTCCAACCAAGTCACCGCCACCGAGCGCGAGATCTCCATCAATGCGCTGGAATTGAGCGAGTTGACGGCGCACGACGTGATGACGCCGCGCACCGAGATCATCGCGATCGACCCCAAGGAGGACTTCCAGACGAACCTGAAAATGGCGCTGGAGTCGAAGCACACCCGTTTCCCCCTGCGGGAAAAAAACCTCGACCACTGCCTGGGCGTGGTTCACATCAAGGACTTCTTCCGCATCATCAATGACCCGAAACCGGACCTGACCAAGATCCGCCGGGACATTATCATCGTGCCGGAATCCCAGGCCTTGGATGAACTGCTGAAGACCTTCCTCAGCCGGCAGGCCCACATGGCCCTCGTGGTGGATGAATTCGGCGCGACCGTCGGCATGGTCACCCTCGAGGACGTGCTGGAGGAATTGGTCGGAGAAATCCAGGACGAATTCGACACCCCCCTGCGCGAAAATGGATTCGACCGGGTGAGCGATGACGAGTTTGAAGTGGACGGTAAAATGCCCCTCTACGAACTGGCCGAACACTCCGACATCGAACTGGAGAGCGAGGAAGTCTCCACCATCGGGGGTTATATTACCTCGCATGTCGGGCACCTCCCCGGGGTGGGGGAATCCGCGGAGATCGGAGGATACGACATCACGGTGACGGCCATGGACGGCCGCCGCATCCTGCGCCTTCATTTCAAACGCCGTTCCCCCGAAACTGCCGAAACCGCTGCCGCCAACGAATCGGCCGGCAGCTGACCCCGGCCTGCGCCCTCTCATGACGCGGCAGGAAAAATTTGTGGTCCTCGGCCTTCTCGCGGCGCTGTTGCTGGGAACCGTGGTGCGCCACCTCCGGCGCGGCGGGGGCAATTTGAATCATCCATCCTTGAACACCGGCACCAAATCCCCCTAGTCTGACGTAGACGAACATACCCATTATGAGCAAGGTTCCCTTTGAACAGGCCGTCATCGAGGCCGCACGCCAGGATCCCCGCTATGCGGCGGATGCCTACCACTTTCTGCGCGATGCCCTCGATATGACCATCAAAACCATGCAGCAGGGGCGTACCGATGCCGTCAACCATATCTCGGGCGCCGAACTCTGCGAAGGCCTGCGGGACTACGCGCTGCAGCAATTTGGTCCCATGGTCCCTACTATTTTCGAAACCTGGGGCCTCGCCACGACAAGGGACATCGGTGAGATGGTCTTCAACCTGATCCGCACCGGTGCCTTCAGCCGCAGCAAATCGGACAAAGTAGAGGACTTCAACGAGGTCTACACCTTCGCCGATGCTTTTGAAAAACCTTTCCTGCCCACCCGGATCACGTACCCAATGCCGACGCCCCGGCCGGTCTGAGTCCGCCCAGGACTCCCTGACCCTGAACATTTTTGATGCAATCTACTGTTTTTTAACTTTTCTCAGGCGGCCTCCGCTGCTCCTTTCCTTCCCATGCGACTTCTTCCCCTGCTTTTTGCCGCCGGTTTGCTTGCGTCCTGCCGGACCACTCCGAAACCGCTCGAACCCGTCCCGCCCGGGGAGACTGCGGTGGAAGCTGCTGCCGGTGGCTTGGTCCCTGCGGCTGACGTCGCCGCCGTGAATACCTTCTTCAAAACGAACAAAACCAACAGCATGGTCCCGGCGGCAGATCAGACGCCCGCGATCACTGCCGCCAATTCGAAGTTCATCGTCGATCTCGATGGCCAGCGCGTTTATTTTTACATTGATGAAAAGCTGACCGCCGCCACTTCCATCGCCAGCGGCCGGAAGTATTACCGCACCGAGACGGGCGACTTCACCGTGGGCCAGAAAAATCTCAACCACCGGTCCAGCAGCTACGGTAATTTTGTTTCTAAAAGTGGAGGCACCGTCATGAGTGACGTGCAGAACGGCTTTGACCCCACTCCGGTGGGAGCCCGTTTTGAAGGCGCCCTGATGAAGTATTTCCAGCGTTTCCATTATAATGGCCGCCCCACCGCCATGGGGTTCCACCGGGGAGTCCTGCCCGGACATCCCGCCAGTCATGGCTGCGTGCGCCTGCCGGAGCGCAGTGCCTCGTGGTTCTTTTCCAAAGTGCCCCTCGGCACCCCGATTCTGGTTCGCGGCACCAAAAACGGCGTCCCTTACGGAGCCAGTCAAGGCCGCCCCAAACGCTCCCCCAAGGTGCATTCCAGCCTGAAAAACAAACCGGTGGTCACCAAGCCTGCCGATCCCGGCGCCGAAAGCGCCACCGGCACCCCACCTCCCGGCCCGGCCGCTCCCGCCGACACACTGCCCACTCCATCCCCCGCGCCGGAAACACCTCCCGCCGTGGAGAGTCCTGCTCCAGCAGCACCCGCCGCACCGGTTCCCGCCGAACCCGCCGCTCCCCCCACGACTGACGCCCCGGGCCAATAAACCCGCCTCTTCCCCAACCGCGCCATGAATCAACGATTTGCCCTCGGTCTTGATTACGGCACCAATTCCTGCCGCTCCCTCCTCATTGATCTCACCACCGGCGAGGAACTGGGCTCCGCCGTCTTCCCCTACCCCAGCGGCTCTGCCGGCATCCTCCTTGATCCCAAGGACCCCCACCTCGCCCGGCAACACCCTCAGGACTACCTCGACGGCCTCACCGCCATCATCACCGGAGCCCTCGCCCAGGCCAAGGCGGCCAACCCGGCCTTCGACCCCGCCCGCGTCATCGGGATCGGCATCGACACCACCGGAAGCACCATCATCCCGGTCGATGCCCACGGCACTCCCTTGGCGCTGCTCCCGGAATTTGCCGGAAACCTGGCCGCCCACGTCTGGCTCTGGCGCGACCACACCGGCTACGCCGAGGCTGCGGAAATCACCGCTCTCGCCGCCCGCATCCGCCCGCAATATCTCGCCAAGTGCGGTGGCACCTACTCCTCGGAATGGTTCTGGAGCAAGATTCTCCACCTCCAACGCACCGCGCCTGAGGTCTTCGCCGCCGCCCACAGTTTTGTGGAGCACTGCGATTACCTCCCTGCCGTCCTATGCGGCCTGACCGACCCTCTCACCATCTCGCGCAGCATCTGTGCCGCCGGGCACAAAGCCATGTTCAACGCCGCCTGGGGTGGGCTGCCTGACAAGGAATTCCTCAGCCAGCTCGACCCCGCCCTCGCCAGCCTGCGCGACCGGCTTTACTCCTCAGCCGTCAGCAGCAACCACGCAGCCGGCCGCCTCTGCCCCGCCTGGGCGGAAAAACTGGGCCTCCGCCCCGGCATCGCCGT
>JAYUWQ010000260.1:0-4891 GCA_043753485.1 bacterium | reverse complement strand
GGATTTGATCCACCGTAAAGGCCGCTTTGGACTCGCCGGCGGGCGAGGTGCTGACCACTTCGATTTCCACATTCACGGCGGAATGGTCGCCTTCATTCACCACCACGATAGGGACCCAGACGTGCCCGGCTTCCTGATAGGCCTCCCCCGCCCGGGCGGTAAGCCGCGCCGGGGCATCCTGCCACACCGCCATGCCGTGGATCAGGACCGCAAAGGTGCCCAGGACGAGGAGGCAGGACAGGGCAAAGACGGACCACTCCAGAGCGTTTTTGCCGGGAGTGTCCTTGGTGTTTGGGGTTGGGTCCGGTGCAGTCACGTTGGTTTATTGGAATTGAGTTTGGATCCGGATTGCAGCAGCAGACGGCCTGCCGAGGCCCCGAGCGCCGCCGGCAATCCCACCACCACCGTCATGGCGACCGCCAGCGTCCAAGGCTGGTCATCCAGACGGCCGAAAAGATAGAGACACCCTGCCGAAGCCACCAGGGCCACCGCGTAAGTGGTTACCACCCCGCGCCACTTGTGCAGGGGTGATCCTGCCGCGACGAACCGGTCCGTGCCGTGCATTTGGGAAAAGTGCAGCACCACCGCGCAGCAAACCAAGGACACGGCGGCGAGGATCAGCAACGCGGCCGGATGGGATTCCGCGGCGATGATCCCCACCTCGTCGGTGGGGGCGATGTTGGCGGCGAAGAGCATCGCCCCGCACAAGCCCAGGGCCGCCTGCGCCAGATAGTCGACCTCTTCCGTGCCGTCCTCCCCGCACAAGCCCTCATCCCCGTCTGCCTCCCCGCCCAGTTGCGCCGTCCCTACGGAAACCCCGATGGCCACGGTCATCCCCTCCATCACAATTTTGGAGGTCAGCTCCGGCAGCGGCATGCCCCCGTGGATCCGGCCCGTCAGCCACAGCACCGCGGCGGCCACCAGCAGCCCCAGACCCATCTCCTCCACGGAATCAATCGCCACCTCCCCCCACCCCGCATCCTCGCGCAGCCCCGCGTAGCGGTTGTAGAGCAGCAGCAGTCCGAACGTCACTCCCACATACAGCAACAACCGCCCCGGATGCAGCGCCACCGCCGCCCACCAGATTTCCATGGTGAAGAGCAACGGCAGCGAGAACACCAACGCCCCCGCAATCCCCCGGCTGTATTCCCGGGCGGACTGGGCAACGGTGCGATGATGACTGAATTCCATACAGGAAGCCTGAGCGCAGGCCTTGGTCCTCTGCCGTATCGCAGGAAAGCCGGGAATGCGATGAAATTAAGTTTTCGGCTTTCACTACATTTCTCATCAATCGCAAGCAGCGACCCAGTCCCATATTTTGCCTCCACCTTGGTCATGGCCGGACCTCTTTCATGGCTTTAAATATTTGGCCCGCAGCGCATCCATCCGGGGATCAGCAGCAGAGTCCGCAGGGGAGCCCCAATGGCTAAGACTTGGCAAATTGAATTGCCGGCTCCTATGAGGGACCGGTTGATTTGCTATACCCGGGAAACGATGGAACCCGATATGAAGCGTTTAAATCTCATGATCCTGAGCATGTTGGTCGCCGGAATCGTGCTTGTGGGAATGTCTGCAGGATATTCCGTTTACACAGATCAGGACGCGCCGGGCAGGCTGTCCATGGCTTTACAGGATTTACCAAGGGAAACGCGCTTCAAAGAGTGGAACAATCAATTGAACGCATTCGAGACACCCCACAAAAGGTTGAATGATTCGGGATGGGGTCTGATTGCTGCCGCTGCCGGACTTGTGCTGGCGGCTGCGCTTTGGAAAGTCTGGCACCGCACCCCACACATCCGGACCATGGGTATAGTCATGCTCATTTGGTTTTCTTTGTGGCTGATCAGAATCCCGCTGGTCTTCCGGTTTTACCTCAAACGGCAGGAAAGGTTCGATTATCCGGTGTGGGGAGATTCCATCGGCATCCCGGTTTACACCGATAATGTTGGCATAGTGGTGCTGGCGGTATTGTCGGCCGTCGTGCTGGGACTGCTGAGAATCAACCATCCCTTGCCCCATGTTATAAAATGGCATCGCCCAGCTACGGTATGGAGCTGGTGCCGGGCGATGATTCTGAGCCTGTGGCTCCTAATGCTGGCCTATGGGATTTTCTTCGGGATCTGGATTGGAGACGAAGGCACGGTACTGTGCAGTCTGCCCGCCGGGGTGATTCTCCTGGCCTTCCTCGCAGCCCGCGCACAACCGGCCGTCGAGACGGCTACGAAAGCTGAATCTGTCAGCCCGATATGATTTTCCCCTAGCCAACATTCTGCGGAATGCCAATACTCCGGCGCCTGTAGAGGAATTCGAAGAGGTTCCCTTCATGCGGCTGGTCCCACTGGATGCGGTTGGTGGGCGTGGGACCGACGTTGAGGCGGTCGATGTGGGGGCAGACGAGGAGGTCTTCGATCCAGGCCTTGTCTTCCGTGATGGCGGTGACGACGAGGGACGGGCCGATCTGATCCAGCATCTCCGCCTGGGGGACCTCGGTGACGCTGGCGAAGGGGAAGAGGAACTCGCGGTTGGCGAGGGGATGGGAGAAGTTTGGACAGGTCACCAGGGTGGGCAGGAGGTAGTTCATGCCATCGCGGCTGACGGAGCGCGGGGTGCCCGCCCGGAGCGCGGCGCTGACATCAACGGCACCGGGGGTTTCCAGCCCTTCCGTGATGGTGGAGTCGATGTATTCCGGCATGGCGGGATTGGCAAATCCTGACAGGCGGGCGGTTTCGTCGTCGGCGGCCTTCGGAACCATGTCCTTGAGTTCGGCGGCCATGGCGGCGGCGATCTCCTTGCCATATTTCGGCACGAGGATGGCGCTGGCGTTGATGCAGCTGCGGCCGCTGTTGGCGCTGACGCTTTCCACGAGGACGGGGAGGAAGTCGCGCCAGTGTTCGATCTGGTCTTCACCGATCAGAATTTTGCTGCGGCCGCTGCCATGGACCTCGACGCGCGGGTCGGCGGCGTATTGGGCGACCGTGGCATCATCGCCGAACATCATGACGCGACCGGCCTTGCGGATCATCACCGCTGACCCGTCGTGGCTGGTGGGGATGAAACTGAACGCCTGGCGGGGGAAGCCGGCTTTGACCATGGCCTCGATGATGCGCCACGGGGTCCACGGCTCTTCGCGGCCGGGTTTGAGGATGACGGGCACGCCAAGCGCGAGCGAGGGAATCCACAGGGCATTGACCGCCGGGGAGTTGCTGGGAAGAATTACCGCGAGGTTGTCGGTCACGCAGCCGAAGCTGACGGGTGCCCCGCCCTGCTGGCCGTAGCCGCGGTCGAGCACGGTGAGGTCGAGCCCACGGGTCAGGCCGCGGAGGATGATATCGATTTGCCCGAACACGGCGGCGAGCCGGGTCATGTTCATCCGGATCAGGCTGTGGGGCAGCCCGCTGGTGGAGGAGAGCTGGCGGACGTAATCTTCCGGCGTCTGGGTCTGCCCGGCGATCCCGATCGGCAGCGTATCCTTCAAAAAGATCTCCCCGGCCCGTTTGATCATTTCCACCCGCTCGAGCGTGGGAATGGCGGTGAGCGCCTTGCGGGCGGCGGCGGTGTGCATGAACTCGCGGGTCACCAGTCCGCTGTTGGCTTGACTGACCCGGATGACGGGTTGGCCGGTCGCCACGTCATTGATTTCGGAAACATCCAGGCTGGTGTAGGGGGTGCCTTGGCGGAGGATGGGGAGTTCAGGGAGGTCAGACATGGCAGAAGATGGCATCGGTTACGGCGGCAGGACACCGTCCTTTCCATTACGAACGCCAATGCGCCTGCGGTCCAGCGAAAGCTTAAGGACTTCCCGGCAATTTCTGCCTCGCCATCACCCGTTGTTTTTGCCAAACGTCTGCTTTTTCCGCCAGGTGCCATGCGGTCAGGATGCCTTGGTCGATTTCCACCATCGCGGGCTGGGCGAAGGTGACAAAGGCCCCCGTATTGACGAGGAGGCAGCCGCCGCGACGCCAGACCTTCGCCCGGTGGGTATGGCCAAAGAGCAGGACCCGGCTGCGGGGCCGGAATTCCCTGACAAACTCCATGGCGAGGGCCGGGAGCTGGGCATAGACCTTCAAGACCTCCCATGGGCGGCGGGGCGGCCAGATTTCCCGGAAAAACAGGCCGGTCCGGGCGGCAAGGGAGTGGCCGCGCTGCCGGGTTTCGGAAGGCGGCAGGGCCAGACGGCACCGCCGCAGGATTTCAAACCGCACCGCCAAATCCCGGCGGGCCTCCCCGTCGTATTCGGCGTGAATCGCTTCCATGACGGGACCATATTGCCGGATTCCCCTGCTCCAGGGCGAGATCAGGCGCAGCCAGACGTCGCCGTGGGTCACCGTCACCTGCCCCTCCAGCAGATCCACCAACTCGAGGGGCCACACCGTGGGGTCGTGATTGCCCCGGAGAAAGACCGCTTCCGCCCCTTCTTCCCGGCACATTTCCTGAAGCTCCGCCACCATTGCCCGCGAACGCTCCTCAAAGGGTTCGGCCCGTTCCTGCAAGGTATCGCCATTGAAGATCACCCGTGCGGCTCCGGCGATCAGGGGCCGCAACGATGCCACCGAGCGCACTGTCGACATATCGTGCCCCAGATGCAGGTCGGAAAGAATCCTGACCGGACCGCGGACCGGCGGCAGTTGGGCAAAAAGCGCAGACATCGTAGGCACAAAAAAGGCGGCAGTGCCGGGGCACCACCGCCATTTTGCAGGGGATCAGCTCATTTTCCTTTCTGGCTGCCCGAGAAGCGCGGGATTTGAATCACGCTGGATTGGGGCGGCACCACCGGACGGGGGAAAGCGCCCCCGGGCAATCCGTAACCGGGAATCCCGAAGTAACCGCGGTTTCCGTTATAAAGGATCGAGTCCACCCCGTAGTTGCCGGTGGGCCGGTAGTAGTTGGGATA
>JAYUWQ010000259.1:0-2007 GCA_043753485.1 bacterium | reverse complement strand
AAGCTGACCGATGCCAATCGCGGTGGCATCCTGGGCATGCCCGGCATCCTGGCCACGACATCCTTCCCCAACCGCACCAGCCCCGTCAGACGCGGCGTGTGGGTGCTCGAGCAAGTGCTGGGGGAACACGTGCCGCCCGCCCCGCCGAACGTTCCGGCCCTGGAAAAACAGGATCAGAAGACGGTCGCGAATCTGACCCTGCGTCAGCGCACGGAACTGCACCGCACGAACGCGGTGTGCGCCAACTGCCATAAGATCCTCGATCCCATCGGCTTTGGTCTGGAGAACTTCGATGCCATCGGGCGCTGGCGTGACCAGGACGATACCGGCGGGGCGATTGACGCGGCGGGCGAGCTGCCGGGCGGCAAGCACTTTGCGTCGCCCAGGGAACTGAAAACCATCATCGCGGCACGAACGGATGATCTGGCACGCAATCTGACCGAGAAATTGCTGGCCTATGCCCTGTGCCGCCAACTGGAAGGGTATGACGAAATCGTGGTGGATCATCTGATGGACAGCCTCGCCAGGGACGGCTATCGTATGCAGACCCTCATCACCGGAATCCTGACCAGTTATCCCTTCATCAACCACCGCATCCAGGCGCCCGCCGCCTCCCCGTTCCATGAGAAATAACTTCCTCATCAGTCGCCGTAGCTGCCTGAAAGGGCTCGGAGCGTCACTCGCCCTGCCTCTGCTGCAAACCATGGGCTGGGCCGATTCCGTCCAAGGCAAACCCTTCAAGCCCCCGGTCCGCTTGGGATTCATGTATATGCCCCATGGGGTCATCATGGATCAATTCTGGCCGGCGGATGCGGAGAGTTTCCTGACAACTCCGCCACCGGCCCTGGAATCGCTGCGTCCGGTGCTCGACCAGTGTCTGCTGATGAAGGGCATCTCGGGCGTCCCGATTGCTCCATTCAATGGCGCTCCTCATGCGCTCGAACTTTCGACCTGGCTCACGGCGGTGCTGCCGGATGCGGACCGGCGGAATCAGATCAACATCGCCATCTCGGCGGATCAGATTGCCGCCAACTACGTCGGCGCGCTCACCTTCTTGCCGTCGTTGGAACTGGCCACGATGCCACAAACGCACAAGGAAAACCAAGAGGGATTGAACGAGGGGTATTATTCCCACTGCAGCTTCCGCTCGCCCACCCAGGCCGTCCCTGCCGAGACCAATCCCCGCAGCGTGCTCAACCGGCTTTTTGGAAAGTCCGACCAACCGGGAAACCTCACCCAGGCGGACGCGCTGGACCGCCAGATGTTGGATTTGGTCCTCGGAGGCGCCAGAGACCTGCGCCGGAAGTTGCCCCGGGACGACCAACACAAACTGGATGAATATCTGGACAGCGTGCGCTCCGTGGAACGCCGCATTGCCGCCATCGAATACCGCCAAAAGGAGGCGGCCCTGGAGTCGGCCGGCGTCAGTGCCAGCAAACGCCACGCTTCCGATTCCCCGCCCATTGAGATCAAAATCCCCGAGGGCGACAAACGCAGCGAGTATATGCAGGTGATGTGCGACCTCAATGTGCTGGCCTTCCAGACCGACACCACCCGCGTCAGCACTTATATTGGCTCCACGCCCAACGGGGTCTCCTATCCGGAGCTTGGCTTCAAGGACGAGCACCACTCGCAAACCCATCACAACAACAAGCCCGGTCAGGTCGCCAAAGTCGCCGCGATCACCGCCTTCAACATCTCCCAGTTCGCTTACATGGTGAAAAAGATGGCCAGCCTGCGGGAAGGCGAAGGCACCCTGCTGGATAACTGTATCATGATGTGGGGCTCCGGTCTTGAGGACGGGAACACGCATGGCCGCGAGAACCTTCCCTTCATCGTGGCCGGAAAGGGCGGCGGATCGATCAACACCGGACGCTTCCTGCCTGACACCAAAGGCAACCAAGGCGATCTGCTCACCACGATCCTCGCCTGCGCGGGCATCCCGCTCGACCGGCCCATCGGCATCGCGACGAAGCAGCTCAAGGAGATGAGGCGTTAGGTGTTGGG
>JAYUWQ010000258.1:0-2008 GCA_043753485.1 bacterium | reverse complement strand
TGGAGGGCTCCGGCGACGAGTTCCGCGGCGCTGGCGCTATTGTGATTGACGAGGACCGTAATCGGATAGGGCCGGACGCGCCGCTGGCGGCCCGGGGTGCGCAGGGCGGGTGGATTGCTGGCGCCGGGGCGGCCTTCGGTGGTGACGACTGCCGTATTGGGCGGAAGGAATTCACCGAGCACCTCTACGGCGGCATTGAGCAGACCGCCGGGGTTGTTGCGGAGGTCGAAAACGAGGGCCTTCAGGCCCTGGTCTTCGAGTTTATCGAGCGCATCGGCGAGTTCGCGCGGACTGGAACTGTTGAACTGGACGAGGCGGAGGTAGCCGATTTTGGCCCCGCTGGTAAGGGTTTCGTCGAGCAGCATGACATCGCGCACTGTTTCCTGACGCAATACCTCGCGGACCATGGCCACCTCCTGGGTTTCGCGGGTGGAAGGGCGGCTGTAGGTCAGTGTCAAGGTCTCGCCGGGCTGGCCGCGCAGGCGCAGTACGCATTCGAGGTAACTGAGTTTGGCGGTGGGATCGGGGCCTAGTTTGATGATGCGGTCACCGGGCACCATGCCGGCGCGGGCGGCCGGGCCCTCCTCGCGGACGGAGACGATCATGAGGCCGGCGGGCTCCGGGGCGATGGTGAAGCCGACCCCTTCGTAAGTGGCTTCGCCGCTGTCCTTCATCTGCTGGAAGACCTCCGGTGACATGAATTGGCTGTGGGGGTCCAATTCAGCGAGCATGCCACGCAGGGCGGCGGCCATGAGTTTGGGGTAGGTGACCTTATCGGGATCGACGTAGTTCTGGCGGACGGTTTCGAGGACGCGGGTGAGCGTTTCGATTTCGGCGTAGCCGTCATCGATATCGGCGCGGATGGCCTGCTTTTCCTCCTGCGCCGCAAGGGGAGAGAATGCCCCCGCGAGCGCGAGGGCCAGGCAGGAGGGGAGGAAGCGGGACATATCCATGCAGTTCTCAGAACAAGCACCAGCTGATTGAGGGGGAAAGCAGGGATTCCGGAGGCGGGGCCGGAAATTGGCGGGTGGGAGGCGTATTCCCGCGTTGACGGCGCGGTCGGGGGGGCGTGAGTCTGCGGCTGATCCATGAGCACCCTGAGCCGCATTTTCTGTTATACCGCCCGTTACCGGGGGAGGGCGATTCTGGCATTTGTTCTGGCGGTTTCCGGCACCTTGCTGGTGCTGGTGATGCCGGCGATGACCCAGCGGTTCATCGATGACATCATTCCCAACAAAAAGTGGGACGCGATCTGGCCTACGGCCCTGCTGGCAGTGGGAGCGATTGCGCTGCGGCAGATCATTTTCACGGCGCGGATGCTCAGCAACAATTTGTTTGAGCAGGTGGTGGTGCATGACCTGCGGCGGGAGCTCTATGACAAGATCCAGCGGTTGCCGATGCGGTGGTTCGACAATCAGCCGACGGGGGATATCATGACCCGGGTGGGCAGTGATGTGCCGGCGATCGAAAAGGTGATCATCGACAGTATCGACCAGGCCCTGAGCGGAGTTCTGCAGTTTGTCATCGTGCTGGGCTGGATGCTTTACCAGCATGTGGGGCTGACCTTGATAACCTTGGCCCCCATGCCCTTCGTGGCGCTGGCGACGTGGATTTATTCGCGCCGAAACGAGGCCCGCTACCGGGCGGCTTCGGAGGCCAGCAGTTCCCTCAACTCCATGCTGCACGACAACATTGCGGGGATCCGGCAGATCAAAGCCTACACGGTGGAGCCGCAGGAATTGCTGCGGTTTGACCGGACGAGCACCAAGGTGCAGCAGGCGCAGCTCACGGTGGCAAAAGCGAATGCGATGACCTGGCCGGGTGTTTCGCTCATCGCGGAGTCGGGCATTGTGGCCATGCTGGGGGCGGGGGCATATTGGGTGCTGCGGGGCGAGATTGGGCAGGGGACGGTGATCGGATTTTTGGTAGCTTGGGGCTTTTTGTTTGATCCGCTGTCGCCCATCAATCCGCTGACGCAGACCTTTGTCAGCGGCGTGGTGGCGGGGAA
>JAYUWQ010000257.1:0-4909 GCA_043753485.1 bacterium | reverse complement strand
ACCAGATGGCGAAGGGGTTCAGCACCCCTTCATAACCGAAGGAGCGGTTGGGCAGCACCGGCAGAATCACAAGGCCGATCAGGACCAGCCGGGCAATCTCACGCAGGTCATTCTCACCAATCTTGTGGACCATCTGATGCAGCGGCTTCTTCCCCTGCAATAAAACCATCACACTGCCCGCGATGACGACGGCGACCATGTGATGCCCCAGCATCGTGATCGCTCCGGTGGCAAACATCACCAGCAATGCGATCTCGGTGGTGAGGCCGGGGTCCGCCTCCTTCTCCCGCAGGGAAGCCATATAACCGGGCACTGTGATGGCCGCCAAGGCGATGAGCGCGCCGCCCATGACCCAGCCGCCATGGGCCAGTGCCAGCATTCCGCTCAGCGCGCCAAACAAACTCACCAGCGCAAAGGTGCGCAATCCGGCCAGCCGGTTGTGCTCCCACTCCCGCTGCAATCCCACCAGCAGTCCCAGCCCCAGGGCAATGCCCAGCGATTGCAGCAGCCCGGTGTCGTTTATCATGCCTCATCATAACCCAAATCCCGGTCTGGTTTCCAGCCTTCTTATTGGCGGAGTCATGTGCCTGGACGGTGGCAGCTCCGCCGGAGTTGCCCCCGGATCCCTCATCCGGTCCCGCCCCGCAGTAGGGTTACACCCCATAGGAAGCTCAGACTCCCTGCCCCATGGTTAAACCGTTGACTGATTGCGGCGCACCCTGACCCGCGGCCATTTTACCCTCAACCACCCTCATCATCATGAACACCCTCGAAATCAAAGGCGACTGGAATATTACCAAAGGGAAACTGAGGCAGAAATGGGCGCAGCTCACCGATGACGATCTCACCTACGCCGAAGGCAAACAGGAAGAATTGCTGGGCCGTATTCAAAAGCGAACCGGGGAGACCCGCGAAGCCATCGAAAAAGCCGTCAAGGAATTCAATTCCTGATCCCGCCGCCCGCCCACCGATTCCCTCCTCTAATCCCCCCACTCTTGACTAACCAAACAATCCTATGAAAACACCCCAACTCAGCCTCATCGTCCTTTCTTCCCTCCTTGTAATCGGATGCGACCAGCAGAAAGCGGCAGTCGAATCCAAAAAGGATGCGACCAAAGACGCCATTGATGACCGCAAGGACGCAGTCGACGCCGCCGCCAAAAACGCCGAAAAGCAGGCCGAGGCCAACGCGGACATCAACAAGGCCAATATTGAGGCCAACAAGGACGCTGCCAAAGCTCAACTTGACGCCGACAAAAAGAAAGCCGACGCCGCCGCAGAAGCCGAAAAAGCGCGGATTGATGCCCTGAAAAAGTAAATTCCCGATAGCCTGGGGATCTCCAAGGAACCCTTCCATGGGGATCCCGGGCCGTTCCGGACATGACGGTGCACCCCGGGTTGTCTCCCTTGAGACAGCCTTGGGCGATTTTTCCGTATGACGAGCCTACTCAGGCGCCTTGGACATCCAGAAAGCCTCACCCGCCTTCAGCGGTATGCCATCCGCGCCGGTTGGCCGGCGTGGCTCCAAGCCCACAGGGCAGAATCAGGGCGGGCGAAAACATGGTCTCTTCGCAAGGAACCGGAGCGCATCACCGTAAAACCACGCGCAACCCCGTTCCCCGTTTCCATCCATCCTATGAAATACATCCGTCTGCTCCCGCTTCTCGCGCTCTCCGTCACGGCCAGCCTGCTGGCCACCCCCATCCCGGAAAACCTCCTCCAAAACGGGTGGTTTGTGGGAACCCAAGCTTATACCTTCAAGGAATTCAGCGCTTTCGAAGCTGTCGCCAAGACCAAGGAAGCCGGTGGCAACCTGATCGAGTTCTATCCTGGCCAAACCCTCAAACCCGGCTCCCAGGACAAGGTCGGCCACACCATGTCCGCCGCCGCGATGGCGGAACTGAAGGCCGAATGCGCCCGTCAGGGCGTCCGCCCGGTCAACTATGGAGTCGTCGGAGCCAAGAACCCGGAAGAGGTCCGTTCCATCATGGAATTCGCCAAAAAGATGGAACTCTATGCGGTCTGTACCGAATCGACCGAGCAAATCGCGGCGTGGGAAGCCTGCGCCAAGGAGTTTGATGTCAAAGTGGCCTTCCACGAACACGGCGGTTCGATGAGCAATCCCAAATACAAGGTCTGGAATCCTCTCTATATCCTCGGTGTGGTGGAAAGCCGCGACAAACGCGTCGGGGCCTGTGCCGATCTCGGCCATTGGTGCACTTCCAATCTGAAACCGGTGGAGTGTCTGCGCATTCTCAATGGCCGCATCATCAGCGTGCACCTCAAAGACAAAGCCGCCAATGGCGAGGCCCCGGTGGTCGTCGCCGGCACCGGGGTGGTCGATGTCGCAGCCTGCCTCGATGAGTTGAAAAAGCAGAATTTCAACGGCCACATCTCCATCGAACACGAGAACGACTGGAAGGACAGCGTTCCGCAGGTCCGTGCCAATATTGACTTTGTGAAGTCCCACGGGAAATAGGCTCCTGTTACTTCAAGTCCAGGTCATCACGGCCGGATTTCCTCCTCAGGGAGCGGAATCCGGCCGCTGCTGTGTCAGGGGCGGTCGACGGTGAACCGTTATTCCGCCGGGCGGGCGGAGCCGGGGCTGGGTGCGGGCAGCCGGCAGGAAGCTCCCTAACGTGGCTGAACTGCCGGTTCCGGCAACGTTTCCAGATGCTGCGCGCCCTCGAGTTGCCTGGCGGTTTCCAAATCTCTGCGGGCGGAGACCGGGCGGCCCATTTGTTCCTCCACCCCGGCGCGGTCGCGATACCAGGCTGGGTTTTCCGGGTCGAGAGCTACCGCATGATCATAGTCCTTCAGGGCCGCGGCAAACTGCTTTTGAGCGCAGCGGGCCGCCCCCCGGTTGATATACCCGGGCGCGTGTTTGGGCAGCAGTTCGATGGTCCTGGTCGCATCCGCGATGGCTTTGTCATATTCCTTGAGCCCGATGTGGGCCACGCTGCGCGCGCGCCACGCATATCCATCGCCCTGGACGAGATCGATCGCAGCGGAGGCGTCCTTGAGGGCCAGGCGGAACTCGCGCTGAAGATTCCGGGTTTCGGCACGGTAGCGCAGGTTGCTGGCTGACTGGGGATTCGCCTTCAGGACCTGGTCAAAGTCACGGATCGCCTCACCCGTCCGGCCCAGCTCCTTGCAGGCATAACCTCGCTTCGAGGTCGTCCGGCCAGTGCTCCAAGGCCCGGGTGGCATCGTCCATCGCCAGGTCATATTCCCCCCGCGCATTCTGCAGCCAGGCGCGCCGGGCCAGGGAACCTTTCAATTCAGGATTGAGCACGTTAGCCTCGCCCAGGTCATCAAGCGCCCCTTCCGTGTCGCCAGTCCAGGCCCGGGCATACCCCCGCCACCAGTAAACCAGCGCGCGCCGGTCCCCCTTTTCCAAGGCCTCCGTGCAGTCGGCGATGGCCGCGGCAAAATCCTTCTTCAGCACCCGGGCATAAGCACGGCCTGCAACGGAAGCCACCCGTTCCGGCCAGCGCTTCAAAATCCCGGTGTGATCGGCAATCAGGCGGTCCAGGTCACCGCCGCGCTCACACCACTCAACACTTTTCAGCCAGGCATGGAGATGCCCTGGACGGGACTTCAGTTCGGCACCAGCCGCTGCCGGGCCACTGCAAAGGCCTTGTCGCGTTCAGCAGTGTCTCCATGACCGGTAGCCACGCACCCCCTCGCCAGATAGAGCAGCCAGCCATCCTCGCCCTGCCCGTGCGCTGCCTTCAAATCGCCCAGAGCGTTGTTCTCGTCCTCATGGTTTTTCGCGCGCAGCGTGCACAGATAGCCGCGCCACACCAGCGCGGCGGCACACTGCGGATCGCGGCTGAGGGCCATATCCAGATCTTCAGCCGCCAGCGTCACCGCATTTTCCTCAATGGTCCCGCGCGGCGGTTCCAGCCCTGCCGCCGCCTTGCCCGCCAGGGCCAGCGCCACCTCCCGGGGGGTGGCCCCGGGACCGGGACTGGCAAGATCAAACTGCCGTGCAGCCTCCTCGTAGTCTGCCTGGACGAAAGCCGCCCGCCCGGCGCCAAGTCTGGCCGGGGCCGGGGAAGCAGAGCCCTCCACAGCGGCACGGTAGTGCTGCGAGGCGGCCCGGAAATCCCCCTTCGTCATGGCCTCGTCAGCCTGTTTCAGCAGCGCCGGATCCAGCGCCAGGCCCCCGCCGGCGGAGCACAGCCAGACCACAATCCCGGCACCGGGGACTGCAAAACGCCGGCATCGTTTCATGGGATCATGCTTAAGCATGGATTGTTCCCGAGGCAAGCCCCGGAGACACCGGCCCGCACGGGGATGGCCCGTGCTCCGCCGCACCCGGATGCTGGAATTCCCGCATTCTGGAAACCTCGCCGATAGTCAGGTGTCAGGCAAAATGCAGCCGATAGGCAACTCAAAACGCAAACATCCATTTCCGGGACCTCCCAATAGAATTCCGTCCAACGCAGGTCCTTCCGGACAACATACACGTTAGAATGACAAGCTTTCTCCGGAATATTCTTGAGATTCCGGGGAAGAGCCGCAAGAGTGCTGCTGCTGGCAGGAGGAAATAAATTCGACCAGTGGTTGGATTCCGGCCTGGTCTGCCGGTTCACCCAATCAAATCCACCATGAAGAAGACCAACCGTTTATTTCTGGATCAGTGGCACAGGATTCTGCCCGGCTGCCTTGGATTGTTATCGATTGTTCCGGCCCATGGCGTTCCGCTTCCTCCGGCGGCCGCCCTGCCAGCCGGCAGTTCCACCCTCCGGGGTTTTGCGGTCCGGGTGGCCCAGGCCCCCAGCGCCGAAACCCTGGCCAACAATATCGGACGGGCCGGCCAGCAGATCACGGGCACCCTGCTGGATGCCTTGGGAGCACCGATGCCCAACGAGGCGGCAGCAGGGCCGGAGACCAATGGGTC
>JAYUWQ010000256.1:0-4918 GCA_043753485.1 bacterium | reverse complement strand
CAGTGCAGGGCTGCCGGTGCCGGCCGTGGTGGTGGGCGGCACGCCGACGTTTCCCATGCATGCAAGACGGGCGGGCGTGGAATGCAGTCCGGGCACCTGTGTGTTATGGGACGCGGGCTATGCGGCCCATCTGCCGGACCTTGAATTCTTGCCGGCGGCCATTCTGCTCACGCGGGTCATCAGCCGGCCGGCCCCTGACCGGCTCTGCCTGGACCTCGGGCACAAGGCCGTGGCCAGCGAGATGCCGCATCCGCGCGTGATTTTCCCGGCCCTGCCGGAAGCCAAAGCCGTGATGCACAATGAGGAACACCTCGTGCTGGAAACGCCCCGCGCCGCGGAATTTCCGGTGGGATCGGTGCTGTATGGCATTCCCTGGCATGTTTGCCCGACAGTGGCCCTGCATAGCCATGTCCATCTGGCGCAGGACGGCGTTGCCGTGGACACTTGGCCGGTGGTGGCCCGGGCCCGGCAAATCACCTATTAAGTCATGTCCGCCTCGCCTGTCACTTTATTGTTGTTGGCCCTGGGAGCCATCGCCGTGCTGGTCCTGCTGGTGACGTGGCGGAAGATGAATGCGTTTCTGGCGCTGTTCCTCGCTTCGCTGGTGGTGGGGAGCGGGGCCGGGCTGACGCCCCTGACCGTGCTGAAACATTTTCAGGAGGGGCTGGGGGCCACCATGGGCGGGATTGCGGCCGTGATCGCGCTGGGGGCGATGCTGGGCAAACTGCTGGCGGAATCCGGGGCGGCGCAGGTGCTTGCGGAACGTTTCAGTGCGTTTTTTGGACCGGCCCGGGTGGGATGGTGTGTGGCGGCGCTGGCAGTTTCGGTGGGACTGGTAACTTGGTTTGCGGTGGGTCTGCTGCTGCTGCTGCCGATTATCGTGACCCTTTCGCGTGAAACGAAGCGGCCCTTCCTGCTGCTGGCGATTCCATTGCTGTCCTTTCTTTCGGTGATGCACGGGCTGATGCCGCCGCATCCCGGTCCGGTGGCGGCGATTGCCGCGCTGGGCGCGAATACCGGGGCGGTGCTGGGCTGGGGATTCCTGATCGGATTGCCGACCGCGGCGGTGGCCGGCCCGTGGTTTGCCCGGATGGCGGTGCGGCGGCTGCAGGTGGATCCGCCAGTGCTGGCGGTGGACCCGGCTGCGGGCCGTCCGCGTCCTTCGTTTGCGGCGACCCTCCTGGTGGTCTGTCTGCCGATCGGCCTGATGATGATGTCCACCGCGGCGGAACTGCTGCTGGCGGAGGGCGGTCTACGCACCACTCTGACTTCCCTAGGGCATCCGGTCTTTGCCCTGACGATTGCAGTGCTGGTGGCGGCCTGGTTGTTCCAGCGGGCTTGCGGGTTCAGCCGGGCCACGATTCTAAAGTTCACCGAGCAGAGCGTCGGTGGCATTGGCATGGCCCTGCTGGTGGTGGCAGGTGGCGGCGGTTTTGCGCGGGTGCTGCGCGAAGCGGGGGTGGCCGATGCCCTCGGCAGCCTTGCGGGAACCCTGCACCTGCCGCCATTGATATATGGTTGGATGGTGGCGGCCTTTATCCGGGTAGCGACTGGCTCGGCGACCGTGGCCATCACCACGGCAGCGGGGATTCTCGCTCCGATGGTGGTGGCGGATCCCACAATTCACCGGGAGATGCTGGTGTTGTCGATCGGCTGCGGCTCTCTTTTCCTATCCCATCTGAACGATGGTGGATTCTGGATCGTCAAGGAATCGCTGGGCCTCACGGTGGGGCAGACCCTGCGCACATGGACCGTCACGGAAACCCTGATTGGCCTGGTGGGGTTGGGGGCGGTGCTGGGGGTGGACTTTCTTTTATAACTATTTATCACACTGCCATCCCATTGTCCTATGAGCCCGCCTTTCATATTTGATGTCCATCTGGATCTGGCCCTGAATGCCATCGAATGGAACCGCGACCTGCGGCTGCCCCTGACAGAAGTGCGGCGGGTGGAGGCACATTTGAATGACAAACCCGGCCGCGGCCGTGGCACCGTGACCCTGCCGGAAATGCGGCGGGCGCGGATCGGGCTCTGTGTCGCCACCCAGTTGGCCCGGCTGGAGCACGATGCCTACAGTCCGGTCTTTGGCTGGCGCTCGGCCCCGCAGGCGTGGGCCATGACCCAGGGCCAGTTGGCTTGGTACCGGGCCATGGAGGAACTGGGGGAGATGGTGCAGATCCGCGATGCCGCCGGCTTGGAAAAACATCTCGCGGCCTGGGAGGCGGCGGATGATGAAACCGCAGCCCGGCTGCCGGTCGGTTATGTGCTGAGCTTGGAAGGGGCGGACTCTCTGGATAGTGTCGCGCATTTGGAACGCGCCTGGGAGCAGGGATTGCGGGCGATCGGGCCGGCGCATTACGGGCCGGGGGTGTATGCCCAGGGGACTGATTCCATCGGCGGATTTCCGGCGCGGGGATTGGACCTGCTGCGCGAGTGCGGCCGCTTGGGCATGATCCTGGATGTCACGCATTTGAGTGATGATTGTTTCTGGCAGGCGTTGGAGGTTTTTGAGGGGCCAGTATGGGCCAGCCATCACAATGCGAGGGCCCTGGTCCCGCATCAGCGCCAGCTCAGCGATGACATGTTCCGCGCCCTTGTGGAGCGCGATGCCGTGACCGGTCTGGCGCTAGATGCCTGGATGATGGTGCCCGGGTGGCAGCGCGGCCAGACCACGCCGTCATCGGCCGGCCTGCACCTGGAAAAGCTGGTGGAGCATCTGGATCATTTCTGCCAGTTGGCGGGCAATGCCCGGCATGTCGGGCTGGGGACGGATCTGGATGGTTGTTTTGGCACTGAGCAGACGCCGCAGGGCCTGGATTCCATCGCCGATCTGCGGAAGCTCCCGGCGATGCTGACGGCCCGCGGGTATACTGAAGCAGATATCACCGGGGTGATGTCTGGTAATTTCCTGCGCCGTCTGCGCAGTGCGTGGGGCACGTAATTCAGCCAGAAACCAAGCACGACACTTTCCTTAATACTTATGATCCGGGCCTGCCTCCTCCTTCTCACCGCTGCTGCTGCGGGCGGGGCCGCGGAACCGGCCAAGGTCTGGCAAAACACCCGTTTGTCAGGATCGCCGGAAGCCCTGGCCCCGCTGCGGTCGGTCCGGGCTTATCCGGAGCTGGCGGTGCAACGGCCGGTGGCGCTGGAATGGGAGCCGGGCACGGGGAATCTGCTGATGCTGCAGAACTATGCGTGGAGTGAGGACCGGACAATTCTGAAACGGTTCGCCGCCCGGCCGGAGGTGGCCGCTGCGGAAACCCTTCTGGAATTACCGGAGATGGCCTACACCATCTGCTTCCATCCGCGTTATGCGGAAAATGGTTATTTGTATCTGGGCCGGAATGGTCCCGGTCCGGGACCCGGGAAGTCCTCCCGACTTGTCCGCTACACCGTTTCCCGGCAGGCGCCCTTCCAACTGGTGGAAGGATCGGCCACGGTGATCATCGAGTGGTCCTCGGATGGCCACAACGGAGCGGCGGCCGCTTTCGGGCGGGATGGCATGTTGTATGTCACCAGCGGCGATGGCACCGCCCAGTCCGATGCCGATCAGGCCGGTCAGGATACCGCTTCGATGCGGTCAAAGGTGCTGCGGATTGATGTAGACGGCGCTCCGCCCGGGCAGCCCTATGGGGTGCCTCCTGACAATCCATTTCTGAGCAACCCGCAGGTGCGCCCCGAGACGTGGGCCTACGGATTCCGCAATCCATGGCGGATCACCTCCGATCCGGAGAGCGGGCAGATCTGGGTTGGACAAAATGGTCAGGACCTCCGCGAATACGCCCACCTGCTGGAACGCGGGGCCAACTACGGCTGGAGCGAATTTGAAGGCAGCCGGGAGTTCATTCCGGGACGGCTGAAAGGTCCCGCTCCCTTTACGCCGCCCACCATCGAACACGATCATGCGGCTTTCCGCTCCCTCACCGGCGGTTTTGTCTACCGGGGAAAGCGCTTCCTGGAATTGACCGGGGCCTATCTCTACGGTGACTACGGCACCGGCCGGGTCTGGGCGGCGAAACATGATGGGAAGAAGCTGCTATGGAACCGGGAGATCGCGGACACCCCGGGGGCGATTGCGGGGTTCGGGACCAATCCGGAAGGGGATATCCTGATCGCGGACCATCTCGGGGACGCCATCCTCAAACTGGAACCAGCCCCGGCGCCGGATCCGGCGGCCCAGCCTTTTCCAAGGCTGCTGAGTGACACCGGACTCTTTGCCGACTTGACGACGTTGCAGCCCATGGATGGAATTCACCCTTACGAAATCAATGCGCCGGCCTGGCATGATGGCGCGAAGGGAGACCGGTTGCTGGCTCTGCCAGGAAGCGCCTGTGCCGAGTTTTTTCCAGCGCATGAAACCGGGGCGGCGTGGAAATCGTGGAACCTTCCTGACGGAACGGTGATGGTGCAGACCCTCACCTTGCCGGAAGAGGGAGCCCGTCCGGCCCGCCGCATGGAGACGCGCCTGCTGGTCAAGGAACACAGCGATTGGGCGGCTTACAGTTATCTCTGGAATGAGGCCCAGACGGAAGCCACCCTCGTGCCGAAGGAAGGCACCCGGGTGCCGGTGGGGGGGCGGGAATGGCTGGTGCCTGGCCGTGGCGATTGTGTGGCCTGTCATGGCCGGGGGGCCAACTATGTGTTGGGTTTGACCAATGCCCAGCTGAACCGGGAGGTCAGGAGGGAAGGGGGCCGGAAGCATCAACTCGAAGCCTTTGCGACGGCCGGATGGGTGCAGACCAAAACCGGCGAGGGTCAATTTTCCCCGGGCCTGCCCAAGCCGCTGCCGGAACAGCCGCGGCTGGTGGATCCCGCTGATCCCACGGCTCCGCTGGCCGACCGCGCCAAGGCCTGGCTGGCCACCAACTGCTCCCATTGCCATCTGCCGGAAGGCGGCGGCAATAGTGCCATGAATCTG
>JAYUWQ010000255.1:0-4926 GCA_043753485.1 bacterium | reverse complement strand
TGCGGTTGAGCACCAGTTTGCCCACGGGGCGCAGCGGAATGATCTCCTCGGGAATCAGTTTGGTCGGGTCTAGGATATCGAAGTCGAGGCTGTCGGCGGTTTGTTGATCAAAGACCTGGAACAACAGTTCCCACTCGGGGAAGTCCCCCCGGTCGATGGCTTCCCACAGATCACGGCGGTGGAAGTCGGGATCGGCCCCGTTGATTTTGACGGCTTCATCCCAGAGCACCGACTGGGCGCCCAGTTTGGGACGCCAATGGAATTTCACAAACCGCGAGGTCCCGGCGGCATCGATGAGGCGGAAGGTGTGCACCCCAAAACCCTCGATCATCCGCAGCGAACGCGGGATGGCGCGGTCGGACATCACCCACATCAGCATGTGCATGGTCTCCGGACTGAGGGAGGCGAAGTCCCAGAAGTTGTCGTGGGCGGAAGCGGCCTGGGGGAAACCCCGGTCCGGTTCCATCTTCACCGCGTGGACCAGGTCGGGGAACTTCATGGCATCCTGGATGAAGAAGACCGGGATGTTGTTGCCGACCAGATCGTAGTTGCCCTCTGACGTGTAGAACTTCACTGAAAAGCCCCGCACATCGCGCGGGAGGTCCGCGGAGCCGGCCCCGCCCGCGACGGTGGAGAACCGCGCAAACACTTCCGTCTTCACCGCGGGATCCTGCAGGAATGCGGCTTTGGTGATGTCGCTCTGGGATTGATAAACCTGGAAATAACCATGCGCGCCGGATCCCCGCGCATGCACAATGCGTTCCGGGATGCGCTCGTGGTCGAAATGGGTGATCTTTTCCCGCAGGACAAAATCCTCGATCAGGGTCGGCCCGCGGGCGCTGGCTTTGAGCGAGTTCTGATTGTCGGAGATGGGCAACCCATGATTGGTAGTGAGGCTTTGGTGCGGGTCAGCGGTGGTCTGGTGGGTCTCGGCCCGGGGGGCATCATCAGCGGCCTCCCTGGGGGAGGGGGCTTTGGTGTTTTGCTTTTTGGACATGGAATGGGTGGCAGGTGGAGGTTGGTTATGGCAACAGGGGGGAAAGTGAGGCCGGCAAAAACGTCAGGTCCCGGCCGGGACTGGCGGGGGGCTGGCCGGAGGGGCAGCAGGGGGAGCAAAAAACGCCGCCCGCACTGCCGCGAGGCGGAGGCGTTCCACCTCGGCCTTTTGGGTCTCGGCGCTCTGGAGCAATGCGGGGAGATTCAACCCCGAAGCAGGCAAGCCGGCAGGGCCCGCCTCAGCCAGACTGCGCCACAGCAGCGTCTGCCCATGGACCCCAAGTTCCAAGGCTTCGAGGGCCTCCACCAGCCCCAGCTGCCCTTTCACCAGTCCATGGTGTTTAAACCTGAAGAGGGCCACCTGGGAGACCGCTTTCGCCGCCCATTCCAAGGGGGTGCTGCGATTGAATCCCCACTGGTGGATCAGACTTTCCAGCGTCAGGCGATTTTGAAAGATGCCCCGGCGCAAGTTCTGGTAGATTTCTGCATCGTCGTGCTGATGTTCCGCCAGGGTCTCCAGCAACCCAAGGGCGGAGCCGGATCCTGCCAAATGCTCATTGAGGTATTTTTCCAGAGATTTCATCTAGTTTAAAAGTTTGTGGTCGTTTACAGAATTTCCCGCAGGCTGGTGTCTTCCTGGAACCAGCACGGGCCGAATGGAGGTTTGGTCCTGCGATGGCTGGCTTCTCCCAGGTCCATCTTCTTTTGCATATTCCATTCCAGCCTGACCGGGAGGCGGGCGGTGCCCCCACAGCGGGAAATTCGCCCCCTGCCCCGCCTCATCCTCGAGGAAATGCATGGCGTTCTGCGCGACCTCAGCCAAGGCATTCCGTGCATTTTGCGAGGCACCCCCACCTGCCGCGGCATCCTTGCGCCGGTCCTTTTCCCACGGCGGCCCAAGGGCTCCCACGCGCTCCTCTTGGGATCCCGAAATTCTCCGCCGGAGCGTGACCCCGGGCTGCGGAAAAACCGTCAGGAGATCCATCAACAACCCAACCCCTGTCGGGACCCGTTACCCCGGGGAAGGCCGTCCGCGAATCGTTCAACCACCGTTATCATCGGGGCTGCGCCCGAGGATAACCATGGTCATTCGCCCCGGCGTTCGGCCCGTCAATGCAACGAGTTGGGCAATTTTCGGCGGAACCTCACGTTGAAAGCGTAGAGCGCTACCGTCCATACAACAATCAAGCCGAATTCGATTCCGACGAGTGGGAGGTCTGCTCCCGCCCCACCGCCTCCGGTAGCAGCCCCAATCTCATGCAACGAATTGGTGCACCCCCGCTGCATGAGAGTGAACGCAATCGCCACGGCAGCCCAAAACGAGAAGAATAATCGTGAAAACCAGAAAGCCGTCGCAAGCAGCATCCACAGGAATGCCATCATATTGAATCCCTGGGACAACAGAAACAATATTAGTTTTTCAAGGCTCATTTTCAGGGTGCCGAACGCTTACGTGAGGCGCGGCGGGCAAGACTCCGATTCAATTTGACGGCTTATCGCCGTCACCTCGCCCGACTTGCTGGCTTTTACTTCCATGCTGCATTGATGATTTTTAGCCTTGTGATTTCGATCGTCTTTGGATCCTTGATTTGCTTTGGACCCTCATCGAGCTTCCTGACATCGGCTTCAATTCCTTTGCCGAGGAGAGAGAACTTTACGTGATCGAACTTGCGAACTGCGCCATTTGAGAATTCCACCTCAACATCCACCCAGAGAAGGCGCTTGCCCAGGTTCTCTGCCGCCTCAGCAGTAAAGACAAGGAACGAGGGGGCGGACTTGTCGGCTGGCGTATCCAGAATCTCGCTCAAGGAGCGCATCTTCACTCCGAAGGTCACTTTGTCCATGACAGGCTTCTGCCATTCCGGAATGGGATCCAACTCAACCTTGATATCGGCTGCGCATGAAATCGCCGCACTCAGGAGCATGGTGAATATGCAGATCAGTTTCTTCATTTTGGGATAACGATGAGCGCATGCACCACTACCAGCGGCGGCGCACGTCGAACACGGGGTTGATGTTGTAACTAAGTAAAGTCATCGAAACAGGGCGGCTGGTAGTGGTTGCATGACGCGTCTCTGCCTTTGGGTTGTGATGGTCTTTCGTCATTGTGGTTTCAGGATGGCTGCTTGGCCCTCAGCGAGGCGTCCAAGAACATCTTCGCCTGGGTCTGCATCGTTCCTGTCCAAACTTTCAGTCGCTGGGTGTGCTCGTCAGATTTGATCGTGTAGGTGGCAGTGACGACCGCCTCAACATCTCTCGCTGGCTTGAAGTCCTTGGGTTGAATCCAGTCGTCAGAGAGCAGGTTGAAGGGAAGCACATAGTGGTCGCCAGGATCGATGTAGAAGGGATCAGGATGGTTCTTGGTCCAGATTTTCACTGCCTTCTTGAAGTCGAAGGTGGTTTCCCCCAGCCGAATGGACATCGTCGGGCAAAACCAGCCCCAAGTGCACCATTCGCGCCAGACGGCCATACGCTCGTTGGAGCGGTTGGTGATGACCAAATGGAATGCTTCCAGTCGCAGCATTCTCTGCTGCCCATTCGAGATTGATGCGGGAAGCCGCAGTTGCATGGAGGTGTCGTCAGCAGCGCCGGCACCCAAGACTCTGGAGACTGCGGAAGTGGCGATCCCGGCAGAAAGCACGATGAGCGAGTTGCGTCGGGTGGTCATGGTGGTGCTTTGTAGCTAGGCGACGTTAAATGTGGTGGCACGGCGGCGCAGGACTCATAGAGCGAAGCGAACGAGGGAGCTTATCCGCCGTTGCCACCCACGACGTATTCGGCTCCTGAAGTTCATTGGATAGAGTGTGACTTGACGCGGGAACCGACTGTGCTTCCCCAATACGATAAAGCGAAAACGGCCAAAGTGATGGGCACCCCGACAACTGACAGCTTCCACTGACCGTCTTCGTCACCCCAATTGGCCAACGAACCCAAAGTGATAAGCATGAATCCAAGTGAGAACGCTACAGCCGCGATCCACTTAGCGCCTTGGCCACAGATGTACCTGCTTCCTAGAAAGGAGATCACAAAGGCGGCAATTGCACACCCGAAGCCAACTTTCACCACCGGCGTCCAAACACTCAGCTCATAAGCCCCTTGCCAATTCCTCTCATAAGTTCCGTAAGAGGTGAGCCAGAATAGGAAAAAGCAGCACAAGCCAGTCACCGCGTGTAGTCCGACGTTTGCTGCTAATCTTGCTTTCATATTGCCGAACAGTCTATTATGCCACCAGATCTGGGGGGATATCCATTTCAAAATACGGCATATTTGCGGGGCTGGTGGTTTGTAAAAGATTGAGCCTCAATGGATATAGCCGGATATTCCGACCATATCCGGCCCCAACAGAATTTGCAAGAAATTCGGGTGATTTAAACAGGGCTTGAAGGTCAGGATGGGTGATTCGCAAAGAAGGATCACGGTTGGGGAAGGTGGCTGGGAAGGGGAACCCAAGGAGGAGGGCGGAATGAAAGGGAGGTCTGGCGGTCCAGGCAGCATCTACAGCGGAGACCTTGAGCGAATTGGACGGGCGGAGGCGTCGGCCAGCCAGTCAGCGGTGGCGTGGGACGGCCAATTGCGCCGCCCGGGGAAAACCGGACGGCGGGGTGTCGGCCAACCTTACCAAGAGAGGCGGAGACGCTCGTCACACATTGGTTGGGGTGCGGGGATTACCTGGGGGGAGCCTTGTCCACCCCACGGGCGCAGCGGGTTCCAACGCCCCGGCCCTGACCGGTGGGCCATTTCGCCATGCTCCTGACGCTTCTCCTGAGGCCACGGCCGGAGACTGTTGATGCGGTTGTTGGATTTATCAGTGGTTATTTTTCCGGATTTTGGGTTAAGAGCCTGTTGAAAAACCCCTCCTGCCGTCTCCTGTGATTTTATTGTCAGGAAGAAGGATTTTCCTGGATGTCGGCACACGGACCTGGCAGGGTG
>JAYUWQ010000254.1:0-4930 GCA_043753485.1 bacterium | reverse complement strand
TCTCATAGGGCCGGATATCGCCAATCTGGGGAACGTTCGAAGAATAAAGTTTGTAGAGGCGGTTTCTGGAAACGTCCGTGCCACTGAAGGTACGGATGGCTCCTGGCTGGGAAATCCAAGTGAGAATATCCCGGGGATTGCTGGCATTGGTGGGAGAGAGATTGGACGCTTCCCGGAATTGGGCGATGACCAGATTGATGATGGTATCCTTCAGGGTGGTGACCCGCTGGATTTCCACCGATCCCTTGGCGGTCACTTTGGCCGAGGTGGCCATATTAAAGAAGGAGACCACCAGCACGGTCATCAGCGTGATGATGGCCAGCACCGTCAGAATGGCGACGCCCTGTTTTTTCTTGTGCCGCGCAACGGCCAAGCGGGCCTTGAGACGTTGGACAATACTTGGTTTCATAACTTTGGGAGGTTGGGGGGAGGGAACAGAACTGAGAAAAACAGCAATTTAAGGAGATTGGGCTTCCTTTTCCAGTTTTGATACCGGATTTACATTGCCCATACAAGAACTTTTAGGTCAGCCGGCAAAAATTACTTCCGATTCGCCACTAGGTTGATTTAAGAGGAAGAAAAATCAGGAAGGTTTTTTCTTGAATACCTGCTCTGTATCTCATATGTAAATACAAAAATCAACTCCTTCCCCATGAAAAACTCAAAAATCCGTCCAGCCCCCCATGGATTCACTTTGGCCGAGGTGATGATCGCCATGGGGATTGTTGCCTCCGTGATGGTCGCCCTTCTGGGCATGATCCCGCTGGGGGTCCGCTCCGTGAGGGAAGCCACCAATTTAACGATCTCCGGCCGGATTGCCCAGGAGGTCATCAGCAATGTCCAGCAAGCCAACTGGATAGATGTTTTGACCAACTATGACAAGAAGGTCTTCCTGTTTGATAACGAGGGCTTCCTGATCCGCGGGCCCCAGGCGAAAGGCAGTACCCCCTCCTTCGAAGCCCGGGTGGAAATTCCTCCCGCCCCCATCAGCATCGGCAAAACAACCTACAATGTGAGCACTTTGAAGAAAATTCTGGTGGAGGTGGAATTCACCCCGGCCGGAATCAAGGTTTTACCAAAGGCCGGGGAAACCAAAAACCCCAATATCCTCAAGTATAATTTCTACGTGGCCAACCAAAACAAGTCCGGTTAAATCATCCCGATCCGGTTTGACCTTCAATTCCACCCCCCACCTTTTTAAGTCATGAAGATTTTCTCCCGCCCCCGGCCTGCTTTCCGCGCCGCGTTCAGCCTGATTGAGCTGATGGTATCGGTAGCCGTTTTATCCCTCCTCCTCGTGATTGTGTTCCAAATGCTGGAACAAATGCAGAAGACTTGGAACCGGACCCGTCAAACAGTCTCGGAATTCAAGGATGCCCGGAATGGCTTTGAGGAAATGGGCCGCCGGCTCGGACAAGCCACTATGAACGCCTATTGGGGCTACGAATATCAAACCACCACCCTCAATGGGATCAAAACGCGCTACGGGCGGGAAATTATCCGGCAGTCGGAACTGCACTTCGTCAGCGGTCCCGCTTCGGTGCTCTTCGCCGGCGGCACCTCCAGAGCGGTGGGCAGCCGGCCCGGACACGCCGTCTTTTTCCAGGCTCCCTTCGGATTCTGTTTCGAGCGGGACAAGGTGGACAAAACCCGCCTCCAATATGAAAAACTAAACAACCTGCTCAACGCCTGGGGGTATTATGTGGAGTTCAACACCGATGAATTGGACCGTCCCCGGTTTTTAAATGCCCTCAAAAATGCCCCTGCCCCACGCCCGCGCTACCGGTTGATGGAATTCCGCCAGCCGACAGAGTACCTGCAGGTTTACAAATTGGGCCTGCGTGACTTGACCGGTCCCAAACAGAAGGACATCTACAGATGGTTCTCCGAAGGACTTTTCAGCGTCAACTCGGAGTGGAATGTCCAAAAAGAAGCGACCAGGGGAGAAACCTTCTTCCGCACCACCCGCCCGATCGCCGAGAACATCATCGCAATGATTATCCAGCCCAGAGAGGCCACCGGCGCTTCCACGACGAAAAAACCGGAAGATTTGTCCCCTTCCTATCTTTATGACACACGCCGCTGGCAGTGGAGCAGTCCCAAGGCCACCGAGGCCCTCAAAACCCGCCACCAGCTTCCTCCCATTATGGATGTCAGCTTTATCGCCATTGATGAAGCCTCCTTCGCCCAATATGCCGCGCGATCCAACATCATCGATGTGTCGGGAGATCCCAAACTGGTTTCCGATGAATTGTTCGTCAGTGGCGTCAAGCGGACCAAGGATTTTGAAGAGATCGAAAAGAAACTCATCTCCCTGAAGTTGGACTACCGTGTTTTCAGCAGCACCATCCGGCTCCGCGAGTCGAAATGGACCGACACTTAGGCCAAGTTTTGCTTCCCCCTCCTTATCCTCATGAAAGCATCTTTTCTCCCAGCGTCCCGGCGCGCCTTTACCCTCGTGGAAATTCTGGTCGTTCTGGCGATCATTTCCATGATCATGTTCTTCACGGTCCCCAACATGGGGGAGATCATCCAAGGTTCGAAACTGACCCAGGCGGGAGACCAGTTGAAATTTGACCTCGGTCTCGCCCAGCAGACCGCCGTGAAGGATAACGTCACGGTCGAAGTCCGATTTTATCAATACAAGCAACCCGATGAGGCGGAAGGCAGCGAAAGCAAGACTTACACCGCCTATCACATGTACAGCCTGATCCCGGACAGCGACCGCCCTTCCGACCCCACCGCGGAACGCATTCTCGCGCCCATCGGGAAAATCAAAAAACTTCCGGTCGGCGTGGTCATTCCGGACAGCGAAGTCTGGAGCACCCTGGTGAACAAGGCCACCATCTCCAACGGCACCGAGGAAGTCTTCGGGCTCGTCCCCACGGAAAAGCGGACCGTCGCCACCTACCGCTCCTTCCAGATCAACCCGGACGGCTCCACCAACCTCGACAGCAGCGGCGCTGACCAATGGTATGTGACTCTGGTCGACTCCAATGAAATCATCCGCTCCGGCGGCAGTATCGACAACATCGCGCCGGATAACTACATCTGCCTTCAGGTCGATGCCTTCAACGGAGGCACCCGCTGGTTCCAACCGAACTGATCACCCGGCCCTCCACTCCGGAAGCGGCGCACCGTCCTGCGGTTGCGCCGCTTTCCATTTCCGCCTTTCCTGGCCTGATGACAGCGGAGCGCCAGCAGTTCAGCCTAGCCCTCGGCTTGGCCGTGGCGGTGAATCTGCTGCTCGTCCTTCTCGTCGTCTGGAGCATGGCCGTCACCGCAGGATTGACCCGCCATCCGGCCCACCTGATTCCGGTCCGGGCCACGGCTTCTGCCCCGCTCCCGGACATGATTACGCTCGTCCTCTCCCCCGAACCAGCTCCCGCCCCTGACGCCCCGGAGCGCCAGATGGTGCTCAGCCCGGAAGATCAGCTGGAAACGTCTCCCACCGACGAGGCCACCCGGTTCATTTCGAGCCGCGATATGCGCGCCGCCAGTGAAGAAGCCCCTTCCCCGGATGGGCTCGCGGGGCGGGCCACCCAGCAGGGCCTCGACAAGCCCTTCCTTGATCTCCGGGACAGTGATTTCCGCGATGGGGAAGCCCCGGCTGATCGTCCTCCCGCCCCTCCCGTGGCACCTGCCCCGGAATCAACCCCGCCCCCGCCGGAACCCGTCCCGAAATCCGATTCCCCGGAAAAAAACGAGGAGACTCCGCCTGAAACCGAAACCGAACCGGCCCCTGGATCCGCGATGGCTCCCCCCACAGCCCCGGAAAGTCCTGCAGCCCCACCCGCTTTCCGCGATATGGAGGCCGAGAACCTGCTCCCCCTGCCCGATGCGGCAGCCACACGACCGCCGGGACGCCGGCCCGCGGTGACCCCGCCGCCACCTCCGCTGACCCGCATCCCGGACCGCGTCCCCGGGAGCAGCTACCAGCCTGGTCTCCGTAAATCCAAATCCCTCGGCACCATCAGCAACAAAGGCACCTCCTCCGTCGATGCCAAGGCCACCGCCGAAGGCCGGTTCGGCAAAACCATCCGCACCGCCATCGAAAAAACGTGGCGGCGCCGCATGCTGAACCTCTCCGGCCTCGCCAATCCCGGCCTTGTCGAAGTCGACTTCGAAGTGGATGTCAAAGGGCGCATCTCCAATGTCAAACTCGCCAATCCCGGCGAAGCCAACCCGGTCATGCAGGACTGCGCGCTCAGCGCCGTGATTGATGCCAAACTGCCTCCCCCCCCGCCCGAATTATTTGAAGAACTCCGCGACAGCCTGACAGGCGGACGGATGCGCTGCTCCTTCTCCTTCCTTATTTACTAGCACTTTTTCCGCTTTTGTCCTTCAGCCTTTTCCCCCAAATGCCCGCCGCCGGCTTTTCCGACAACTTCGCCTCCAGCCTCCACACCGTCATGGACATTTTCCGCACGGGCGGCTGGTTCATCGCTCCGATCGTGATCTGCTGGTTTATTTCCATCACCGTCATCATCTGGAAAGCCCTGGATCTGCGCCGGCGCCTCATCATTCCGCCGGACCTCGCGGAGGAGCTGGAAAATGTTTCCTCCCACCTCCAGGAAGGCCGGTTTCCCACGCTCCAAGCCAGCCTGCGGGACAACCCCAGCACCCTCGCCCGGATCTGCCGCGCCGCGATCCAACCCCAGCATCAAACCGTGGAGGCGGCCAGCCGTGCCGCAGAAACCACCGCCCGCGAGGAGATTTCCCGACTGGAGCGGGGCATCCCCGTGCTCGAAATCATCTTCACCATCGCGCCCATGCTCGGGCTGATCGGCACCGTCAGCGGTCTGGTGAAAATCTTCTCTTCCCTGGGCGGCGGCACCGGTCAAACAGCCGAACAGGCCCGCCAGATCGCCCTCGGCATCGCGGAAGCCATGAACACGACCATCGCCGGATTGGTCGTCGCCGTCCCCGC
>JAYUWQ010000253.1:0-2018 GCA_043753485.1 bacterium | reverse complement strand
GGCTGTGGTTTTTCTTCATGACCCTGGCCACGGCATGGATGGCCTTCCACGAGCTGACGATGATGAAAGCACGGGGACCGGAGGAGTTCGCCACCGCGCTGCGCTGGCTGCATGTGCCAACCTGGCTGAACTTCCTGGCGATCACCGGTTTTGTGCTGATTCATCTGCGGGCGGGCCGGCGCTGGCTGGCAGTATTGGCCATCGGTCTGCGCTCGGTTTCCCTGCTGGTCAATTTCACGGTTCATCCCAATATCAATTTCCAGGAAATCACCGCCCTGCGCGGGGTGGTGTTTCTGGGTGATCAGGCGTCCCTGGCGGTGGGGCGTCCGAATCCGCTGATGCTGGTGGCGCAGTCGGCCCTGCTGGTCCTCCTGATTTTTGTGGTGGATGCCTCCATCACGGTGTGGCGGCGGGGGGAGAAGCGGCGGGCCCTGCTGAGCGGGGGAAGTATTGTGTTTTTCGTGAGCATGGGGACGGTGCAGGCGGTGCTGTCCCACTGGCATCTGATTGATATGCCCGGGTTTGGCAGTGTTTATTTTCTAGGGACGATCGTGCTGATGGCCTTTGATCTGAGTCTGGAAACCAAGCGGGCGGCGACCTTGGAAGTGGAACTGCGGGACAGTCAGGAAAGCAAGCACAAGGAGGTGGCGCATCTGGGCCGGGTGGCGGCGTTCGGCGAGATTTCGGTATCGCTGGCGCATGAGATGAATCAACCGCTGGGCATCATTCTGAGCAATGCCCAGGCCGCCCAGATATTATTGGAACAGGAGACCCCCGATCTCGGTCAGGTGCGGGAAATTCTGGGCGAAATAGTCAATGAGGACCTGCGGGCCAGCGAGGTGATCCAGCGCATGAGAACGCTTTTGAAGCGTGGGGAAGTGACCCGCCGCAGTCTTGATCTGAATGACGTGGCGCAGGAGGTGTTCCACCTGATGCAGCGCGAACTGACCCGGCGGGAAGTGACCCTGGACCGGGAACTGCTGGCAGATCTTCCCGCGGTTTCGGCGGACCGGATCCAACTCCAGCAGGTCCTGCTCAATCTGATGCTCAATGCCTGCGAAGCCATGGAATCCAATCCGCCCCACACCCGCTTGCTACGCATCGCCACGGCCAGCGGGGGAAAGACAGTGAGCCTGACGGTGACCGATGCCGGGCGTGGCCTGCCTGTCGACCTGGAGCGGATATTCCAGCCATTTTACACCCTCAAGGAACAGGGACTCGGCATGGGACTGGCCATCTGCCGCTCCATTATCACCGCCCATCACGGCCAGCTCTGGGCGGAAGCCAACGGAACCGGCGGCGCGACCTTCCACGTCGTGCTGCCGATCATGGAGGGCCCGGCATGAAGGAAACGGGCATGGTTTATCTGGTGGACGACGAGCCGGGCATGCTGCGCGCCCTGACGCGTCTCCTGGCGGCGGAAGGGTTCACTGTAAAATGTTATCGGTCCGCCAGGGACTTTCTGGCGGACGACCAGAAAGACTCCCGCGCCTGCCTCGTGCTGGATGTGGCGATGCCGGATCTGGATGGGATGACCCTCCAGCAGCGCCTCACCACCCAGGGCAGCACCCTGCCGGTCATCTTTCTCACCGGGCATGGTGATATCGCCATGAGCGTCCGCGCCATCAAGCTGGGCGCGGTAGATTTCCTCACCAAACCGGTCAAGGCGGTGGAATTGCTGGCCGCCGTGCGCGCGGCCCTGAAGATTGCCGGAGAGCAGGTGGCAGGCAGACAGGCCACCCTGGATCTGCGGGAAAGACTGGCAAGCCTGACCCCCCGCGAACATGAGGTGATGACCCATGTGATCGCCGGTAGTTTGAACAAACAGGTTGCCGCCGTCCTGGGAATCCGTGAGCAAACCGTCAAAATCCACCGCATGAGAGTGATGGAAAAATTGGGGCTGCACTCCGTGGTGGAACTGGTGCGTGTGGCGGAACGGCTGGGGGTGAAACCGCCGGACCATAGAACCAAGGTTGAATAGCGAAGAGATAGTTTGTCTGACAGGATAGGATTCCCAC
>JAYUWQ010000252.1:0-2019 GCA_043753485.1 bacterium | reverse complement strand
CCTTCTCAGCGGGGAGCGCTGACAAAACCGGCGGCTTCGGCGCGGACGTCATTGAGGGAAATGAAGTCCTTTTCCAGGTTTTTCACTTTTTCAGTGAGTTGCTGGAGTTTGGCCATCAGTTCGTTGCAGGCGCCTTGGAATTGGTCGCGTTCGCCCTTCAGGCTGTCGCGCTGGTGGGCCATGGCATCAATCTCGGTCTTTACGGTTTTAAATTGTTGGGCAAGGACGTTTTTTTCCTGCTGGAGGCTCTGCAGGGTGCCCTGCTGGCCCTTGTTCTGATCGGTCAGGGCTTTGATTTTTTCGCCCAATTCATTGATCTGTTTTTGCAGGGTGTCGCGGGCGGTCATCAATTCCAATTTTTCCTTGCCGAGGGTTTCATTGGTTTTGAGAAGGGCGTCTTTGGTGGCCTGAGCGTCGGCGAAGGCCTTGTTCAGGTCGCCGAGGCCCTTGTCGAGCTTCGCGATCTCATCCGCTTTGGTCTTCATGGTAGCGGCCATGTCGGCTTTTTCCTTCTCCAGTCCGCTCAGGGTCGTTTTGATGGTCTGTTCGCGTTGAATCCCGGCGAGCACTTCGCCTTTCAGCATCGTTTCGCGTTCCTGCCCCAGTTTGAGGTCGCCCATGCGGGTGTTCAAATCGGCCTTGATGGTGTCCTCACGCTTGCGGGCTTCGGCGAGTTCGGTGCTGCGCATTTCCAGCGCTCCATTCAAATCCGTCCGGGCCTTTTCCAAACTGGCGATGGTGTTCTTCAGGCTGCCTTCGCGTTCCATGCCGGCCGTGAGGTCGGCGCGGAGGGTCGTTTCACGGCGGGCGGCCAGTTCCAGCTTGCCGGTCAGGTCCTTCTCGCGGCCGGTGGAGGATTCCAGATCGGTCCGGGTTTTCTCCAGGGAAGTGGTGGTGGCGACGAGTTTTTTATCGAGATCGGCGATTTGGAGTTTCCGCTCCGTGAGATCGGAAGTCAGGGTGCCGACCTGATGGGTGAGTTCCTTGGTTTCCTTGAACAGCTTGTTCCGCTCGCCCGTGAGGGAGTCGATCTCGCTGACTTTGGCGGCGATGGTTGCCACTTTCTTCTCGACGCTCAACTCCAGCGAATTATTTTGGGTCGTCAGGTCATTGTTAATGCTGGAACTGATGCCACCGAAGGCCAGGCTGACACCGAGGCCGGCGAGAGCGAGCTGCAGGCGGCGGTTGGAGGAGGGTTCTGGCGTCTGGTTCATGTCAAAAAAGGAAATAAGGGCTTAAAAACGGCGCGTGGAAGGAGGAATTTTCCAATGAGGGATATTTATAAACGAAACCCGGCATCAGGCAACATATTGTTTTGAGACACCCCTACGGATTGGGGTCGGGCAATGGGTTGACGGGGAGAACACCCGCCATATGGTATACACAAGAATGAGTGCGTCTCTTCCATCGCCGGTCCGTCCGGTCAATTTCAAGATCGGCAATGAACGGCTGATCAAGGTTCTGCCCGGGGCCAGTGCCCGTCTGGGCGGGCTGCTGCGCAAGCAGGGCCGCGCCGAACATGGCGCCTTGCGGGTGGCCGTGGTGGGCGGCGGTTGCTCCGGTCTGCAATATAAAATGGATTTGGTGGATGGCCCGGCGGACAGGGATATCATGGTGGAAAGCGGCGGGGTGCGGGTGGTGATTGATCCTAAAAGTGCCTTGTTTGTCAGCGGCTCGGAGTTGGATTACAGCGAGGATCTGCAGCAGGGCGGGTTCAAGGTCTCGAACCCCAATGCGATTGTGACTTGTTCCTGCGGGGAAAGTTTCGCCGCCTGACCGGAGGTCCGCACGATCATGGTGGCCGACGCTTTTGTTTTGCTGGGGTTGCCCCGCAAGGCGGCTCTGAGTCCAGATCTGGTGAAGACCGCGTTTCAAAAAGCGGCGGCGGCCACCCACCCTGATGGCGCGGCAGATGAACCGGACCGGGTGTGCCGCACCATGCTGTTTCAGCAGTTGAATGAAGCTTCAGCGCTGCTGATCCCGGCCGCTTCCCGCTTGAAACACCTGCTGGCACTGGAG
>JAYUWQ010000251.1:0-2019 GCA_043753485.1 bacterium | reverse complement strand
GGCCCCCGATCACTCCACCCGAGAAGACGGCGTAGGTCCAGATGGAGTGCCCGGGGAACCGGATATCGCGGCTTTCGGCGCGGAACAGGTCCTCATCGCCATAGGTGTATTGCGCCAATTCCACCGCGTAGCTTTCGTCCCAATAATACGGCGCGCCCAGCCCGCGCCCGTAGATCCAGGTCATCGGTTCTTCGCTGAGCAGATCGTAGAACGCCCTCGTCTCGGCATAACGGGTCAAGGCGCTGGGATCAGCCGAAGAGGACCCGGCACCGGCCGCATTGAAAAGCCGCTCCGACCACCGCTCGATCACGAGGGGAAAGGCCACCGCCGTGACGCCGGCGGTGCCGGTCAGCAATCCGATCATCACGAGGAAGTGCGCCAGTTTTACATGGCCGAATCCCTTGGGCAAAACACCCTCGCGCCTCGCCAGCCACAAGGCCACCAGAGCCCCGAATCCTGCGGCCCCCAGAATCAGCACGGCGGACCGCGTGACGCTGAGCACGTAGGACATCGTCCCCACCGCACCGGTAAAAATCGCCAGCCATGGCATCCGCCGGCTCAGCATGAGGGCACAAAAAAGATACCCTATCAGGAAGGGCAGGCAGGGGCTCAGCAATTCCACCCGGACCATTTCAATCGGAATGCCTGCCACAAAAAGCGCATAGAAAATCCGCCAGAGGACATTCACCACACTGGCGATGAGCAGGGGCCACAACACATCCCGCCAGGACAATCCGCTGGCCGCCGCCACCTGGGTGACACAGAGGCTGGTAAGCAGCAGCAGGGGCGGGATGGCATTCCGGAAATACCAGGTGAACTCCACGTGGTTCAACCGCGCCACCACCAGGGTGGAAGCCATATAAGCCATCCAGCCAAGGGTGACCCACCCCATGGGCAGCGCAAAGAGCCGGCGGAAACCCAACAACACCGTCACCGCTGCACTCACCAGCGTGATGGCGAAAAAAACATACTGGACCGGCGATCCGCCGGAATCCGCCGCCGCACGGTAATCGAAGGCCCAGGACAGACCGTAGACCCAAACCGCAATCTGCAATGGCAGGCGGACATTCATACCGGTGTCTGGTGGACGGTGCCTTCCGCCGCCGGAAAGTCCCCGGTTTCCCTCTGCACCCCGGGACCGGGGGGACGCAGGGATTTCCTTAACATGCCGGGCAGCAGCCAGGCCGAAAACAACAGCACTCCCACCGCATTCCCCGCCAGGGCGCCGGACAGTCCGTAGTGATGAATCCCAAAGGAAGCCAGCAACAGCACCGCCACCGTTTCCAGTGCCAGCACCACCGCCGGACGCCGGATCACCCCGCTGCCTGCCAACAGGACATAGTGGAGGTGGGACCACACCATCAGCACAAACGACAGGCTGAAGAGGGCAAAATCACTCCGCCCCAGCTCCACATGTTTCCCCAGCCAGTGGTCGGTCACCCAGGGTCCCAGCACCGTGAATCCTGCCACCGTCAACCCCGCCAGCGGCAGAAACCACGCCCGCATCCGGGTCCGCGCCGCCCGCACCCAGTCCAAATCCCCCCGCGCCACCGCATCCGCCACCGCGGGCCAGAGGGGACGGCTCAGCATGAACACAAATCCATACAGGAAAAACCCGAGCTGGATCATGATCGTGTAGCGCCCCACGGCTCCCGGCCCCTCCATTTGCCCCAGCAGCCACTTGGTGCCCTCCCTCTGGAAAATCGGAGCCACACTGCCCGCGACAAAAAGCGCCAACCCTTCTGCCATCATTTGCCTCGCCAGCCCACCCTGCATCCTGGACCAGCGGGGCCAGAGCCACGGGCGTTGCCAGATCAGAAAGCCGGCATTCGCGGTCATCATCACCGCCTGCACCCCATAGATCGACAAAAGCAAAAACGTGACCGTCGGCCAGTGCTGCACCCCGAAAAACAACAGAGCCGCCGCGATCAGATTCTGCACCGCCCCAAAGGCGTTCCCGATGTGGATTTCCTGATACCCCTCCCGGCTCCGCTCCAGCATGTTCACCACCAGCATCGC
>JAYUWQ010000250.1:0-2023 GCA_043753485.1 bacterium | reverse complement strand
CGCCAAGAGCCTGTGGCCGATTTTCGGGATCGCGAATCAACTGCTGGCGGTGATCGCCTTTTGCCTGGGCACGACAATCATCATCAAGATGGGCCGGGCGCGGTATGCGTGGTGCACGGTAGGTCCGCTGGTGTTTCTAACGGCGGTGACGTTCACCGCCGGGTTGATGAAAATCTTCTCGGATTCGCCGCTCGGTTTTCTCTGGGGGGCGCGGGATGCGGCCGCAAAAGGCAATGCGCGGGCCGCGTTCAATAACTACTTTGACGCGGCCATTACCGGGACGTTCCTCGTCTTCGTCACCATCATCGTGCTGGGCTGCGGGCGGGAGTGGTGGCGGCTGCTGGCGGGGCGGAAGCGCCCGGAATTGCATGAGAGCGCCTATGTTTCCATCACGGAAATTAAAGCAGGAAATTAGCGGGAGATCCCTTATTCTGGGAGTTCCGGCGTTGCCCCGAATCCCTTATGAAATTACCCCGTCTCCTTCCCTGCCTGCAGTTGGCAGCCAGTCTCCTCACGATAGCGGGAGGATCCGCCATGGCTCAATTTTCCGGCAATCCGGGATTCGAGCCCGCGAAACTCAAAGCGGTGAACCAGCTGCTGTCCGATGCGGTGCACCGCAAGGAAGTACCGGGCGCGGTCGTCTGGCTGGAGCGCAATGGGAAGCGCTGGGGCAATAAATTCGGCAACCGCGCGGTGGACCCCGCAGACCGCCCGATGAGGATTGATACCATTTTCGATGCCGCTTCCCTGACCAAAGTCATGGCGACTGCGCCCGCGGTGCTGCTGCTGGTCGAAGACGGGAAAGTTGAATTGGACGCCCCCGCCAGCCGCTATCTCCCGGAGTTCAAAGGAGAAGGCAAAGAGGCCATCACCGTGCGCGGCATGCTGACGCATGTGTCCGGACTCAAGCCCGGCCTGCTGGCCGGCGTGCCGTGGAACGGCTACGAGGAAGGAGTGGCCCGCGCCATGGCCCAGGAGGTGCAAGCCCCACCGGGCGTGGAGTTCCGCTACAGCGATCTCAATTTTATCCTGCTCGGCGAAATCGTGCGCCGCGTCTCCGGCGAGACGCTGGATCAGTTCACCGTGCGCCGCCTTTATCAGCCGCTCTCGATGGTAGATACCAGCTTCCGCCCCTCGCCGCTGAAGCAAGACCGCATCGCCCCGACCACGCGGGAAGGCGACATGCTGGTTCACGGAGTGGTGCATGATCCCACCTCCCGCCGCATGGGGGGCGTGGCCGGGCATGCGGGGCTGTTCACCAATGCGCGCGATGCCGCCCGTTACTGCCGGATGCTCCTCGCCGGCGGGAAGTCCCCGGACGGGCGCGTCATCCTGAAGAAGGAAACAGTGCGCCTGATGACCACCCCCCAGCCGCCCTTGCCCGGCGGGGCGCAGCGCACCCTCGGGTTTGATGTGCTATCCAGCTACTCGGACCCGAAAGGCACCCATTTCGGCCCGAAATCCTACGGCCACACCGGCTGGACCGGGACGTGTTTCTGGATTGATCCGGAGACGGACGCCTTCTTTGTCCTGATGACGAACCGCAATCACCCCACCGAAGGAAAAAGCGTGAAAAACCTGCGCTGGCAGACCGCCACCCTTGCGGCAGAAGCGATGGGCGTGGCCCGGCATGTCCTCTCCGGCACAGACAGGGTCGCCCGGCAGGGATTGGCTGCCCTTGACGGAAAAAAGATCGGCCTGATCACTAACCAAACCGGCCTCACCTCCGATGGCCAGTCCACCCTTGCCACGCTGCAAAAAATCGCCGGAGCCAAAGTCGTCCGGCTCTTCAGCCCCGAGCACGGCATCGCGGGCAAGCTCGACCACGAGAACATCGGCGACACCACCGACGAAACCTCCGGCCTGCCCATCACCAGTCTTTACGGCGACAGCCGCAAGCCCCCCCCTGCCGCCCTCGCCGGGGTCGAGGTGCTGGTCTTTGATATCCAGGATATCGGCACCCGCTTCTACACTTATATTTCCACCATGCTCAATTGCATGCAAGCCGCCGCCGGAGCGAACT
>JAYUWQ010000249.1:0-4946 GCA_043753485.1 bacterium | reverse complement strand
AGTGGCAGAAAACGTGCCGTGCAAGGGAGGGGCGGACGGCCTCTGATATGAAAGCGGAGGGCCGGAAAAAACCGTCCACGAATCTGCCGAAGACGTGACTGCGGCCAACTTTTTCACCCGTTTTTGTCCCGGACTACTTCGGCGCGATTTTTCTTACCGCCGTCAGCGTGGCTTCCCGCTTGCCGGGGTCGGCGATGGATTCCGCCCAAGTGGTGGCGCTTTCGGGATCGGTGTCGGCATGAGTTTCGGCGAAGACGGCCACCGCGCGGTCGCGCTCCGGCGAGGGACTCATCGTAGCCAGCCAGCGGGCGGTAGTGAAGGGTTCGCTCTGCGTGGCGCGGCGGGTGAGGTCGTCGAGTCCAACGGGATCGTTATTTGAGGCCAGCCATTTCGCCGCATTGCTCAAACCCTGGGCGCCACGATTGAGCGCGGTATCGGCGAGGAGCGTTCGGAAGCCATCCGGCCCCCCGCGTTGTTCTACGTCCTTGCGGACCAGTTCAAAGCCTGACCGGTTTTCCCTCTCCCGGTGACGGGGGTCGGAGAAAAACTCCATGGACGTTGCTACAAAATCCTGCAGAGCCTCGCGGCGGTTGGTCTCCGGCAGCTCGGTGATCAGTTTGATTCCTTCAGCGGTGTTGCGATGCAGGATGCTACTGAGGGGTGCCACGAGTCCCTCTGCGTTTTTGGGGTCGCGGGCCAAAGATTTGAATTTCAAAATGAACTCCTGGGGATCTTCCTGGGAAATTTGTTCCATGGTCAATTGCAGCAGCGACGTTCTCCACCTGGGATCAGTTGTTTCCTTTGCTAGTTTCATGGGCAATTCCGGATCAGTTAAGGCAATTTTTTTCAGGATCAGGGCTTGGATGGAGGCATGAGCCAACCAGGCAAGGCTTGGGGACTGCCCCTGCATGGTCTGATGGAGAACGTCCTGAAGTTTGTCGGGTGGAAGGTTATCCAAAACGGCGGCGCAAGCCGTGGTCCGGAACAGTCCCGCTGGTTGAGCCATGGCTTTAATCATGCTATCGGGTTCTGCCGCCGACAGTTGGAAGGCCTTCCATATCAGGGCGACCTTGGCTTCGGCGTGGTGCAGGTCCGCGGCGGCGGCGAGCGCTTCATCCGGGCACTGCATCGCCCAGTGTTCGAAGATTGATCCCATGACGTCCGCGTAATCGGCCAGATCCATGGCGTTGAGGAAGGCGATGCCATCGCGGATGGAAGCGGCGTTCACCGGTTGTCTTAACATATCCAGAAGCCGGTCCGTTTCCAGTGCCTTGCTGCCCGCAGGATCGGTAGTCAGGGAAGAGGCCGGGAGATCTGTTTGGAGGTAGTGGGAAATCCGGGATTCCCAGTTTCCCGCAGGAGGCAAGCCGGCAGGAGACAACGCTCCTTTACCAACAACAGCAACCGGGCCGCCGGCTGCGTCGGGGCTGGAAACCCCGGTGTCGGGCATCCACAATCTGGCCAGCAATCCACAGGTTAGACCGGCAGCTGCCGAAATGATCAAAGGTCGGGGTTTCACGGGTTGGTGATTGGTGTGGAAGTGGCGTTGGTTGCCAGCGGCAGGTGCGCGGCACGTGCCAGTCTGACTTGAGTATCGGGGTCCACTTTGGACGAGGTGGCGAGCCATTGGGCGGCTTGATCGGGATCGGTTCCTTTCCAGTCGATGAGCAGACCCGTCATGTTGGCAATCCACTCGGTATCGACGCTGGCATCCCTGGAGTCGGCCAGATAATCCGCCGCACGACCGGGTTCCGTGTTAAAAAATACCAGCGAGGCGGCGGTCAGGCACTGACGGCGCAGCACCGGATTTTCCGGAAGGTCGGCCCCGAAAGCCGCCAGCTTTTCCCCATGTTCGATTCCGATTTTTCCCATCGCCGCCAGCTCGAATGGCGGAAACCAATCATATCCTCCGGGAGTTGTTTTTTGCTTCCATTTTTCCAGCGCCAAATCCGGCGCGTAGGGGAACAGGGCCGCGCATTGGGCGTCAAGCGATGGAGCCCGGCCGGCAAATCCGGAGGATTCCATCAGGCGGAGATACCCTGCGGGATCGGATTGGATCATGGGTTGCAGAAAGGTTTGGACCAGTCCGTCACGGAATTTTTCCGGGGCATGCCCCGCGGCCCGGCGTGCGGCTTCGACGGGATGACTGCGGGCCTGGTGCGACAAAACCCCCTTCAGCGCAAAATCGGACCCCGTTCTTTCCGCGTGCGCCAGTGCCGCCTGCCATGCTTCTTCGGGCATCAGTCCGGCCCAGCGCGCAAATAGTGCTCCGTCAATCCAGCTGGCGGATTCTCCGGCGAGCTTCGTGGTGGCCGCACGGATTTCTTCGAGTGAGAAATCCAGCACCGCCCGCCGCGCGGCCACCATGACTGAGGCGTCGCCCAGGTTTTCTCCAAAACCAATGCGGAAGACTCTCAAGCCAGCGCGCGATCTTATGTCGTGCTGCTTCCATCCTTTGGCATTAACTTCCGCCAAGGTGCGCTTCAGATCTTCCACCACTTCCGCAGGCGAAGCGTTCGTCGCGTTGGATTTGTCAGGATTTGGCCCGGCTTGAGTGCGTGTGAAGACGCCGGTGAGTCGTTTCCCGGCGGCTGAAGTTCCGGAGAATTCCCCCCAAGGCCAAGCAGCAGGCACGGCGGCGAGGAGGAAAACGGCGGCGACGGGCCATTGGCTGAGGACGAATCCTGCCAAGCCGCTGAGGCTGGCTCCGGCGGGGGCGGCGGCTTGTTTTAGCGCACGTCCGGCCAGCGCGGCGGCGGAGGGCCCGGGCCAGAGCATGGGGGCGGCGGCGAGGCAGGAGGTGACGGCGGAAGCAGTGACGCCACGCCGGGCGAGCAGACGTGTCAGGCGGTCGAGGGCGCGGGTCACGCGTTTCCGGGCGGCTTCCTCCGAGGTGTCTTCTTCGAGGGCGACTTCGCGCAGGCTCAAGCCCTGGAGGTAACGTAAAATGAGGATGCGGCGGGCGGCTTCCGGCAGGGCGGCGAGAGCTTCATCCAGGTGTTCGCTGCCCGGCGGCGGCGCGGATGGCGAGGCGGCGGAATCTTCGGGTGAGGTGAACGCGGCCAAGCGGTCCAGCGCCCGCTGACGCGCGGCTTCGGCCCGCATCAGGGTGCCGGCTTCCCGCAGGGCGACGGCATGAAGCCACGGGGCGAGACTGGTTCCTACCCAAATCCTCGCCGCATGACGGGCGAGCCGGCAGAACGTATTCTGCGCCGCCTCCTGCGCCATTTCCCGGGAACGGGTGCGGCGGCAGGCGGTGCCGAAGACCAGTCCCAAGTGTCGTTCCGTGAGGATGGCAAAGGCGGCTCCGTCTGCCGTTTTGACAAAGGAGGCGAGCAGTTCGCGGTCGGATCGGGTGGAGGGAGGCGTCATCCTGAAAAACAAGACACCGCAGGACGCGGACCGGACAGAAATAATTAGGGAAGACCGTTTTTGACTATTGCCCCCGGCGGTCCAGCCAGGTCCGAACCGTTTTCATAGCCCGTTCGCGTTCAAGGTCGTGCAGGATCAGATGGTAGCTTTTCGGGAAAAAGACTTTGGCTTTCCGGGGCGAGGCGATGCGGTCATAGAAGCGCTCCACCGCTTCCCCGGAGACCAACGGGTCGTGCGGGGTGTAGAGGACCAGCACCGGGACCTGCAGTTTGGCGGCAGCTTCCGGGATGGATTTGATGAGTTGTTCAATCTCGGCAAAGAGGCGCAGTGAGAAGGCGGGGACGTAGTGGGCGGTGTGCTGCATCTGGCTGCGGTGGGTGGTGTGGCTGGTGACCTGCACTTCCGCATTGCCGAGGGCTTCGAGGGAAACTTTCTGGCCGGGCAGGAAATTCAGCATGGCCCGGAGGCAAAAATTTTTCAGGAAGCTGAGCTGGAGATTGGGGCGCAATTCCACCACGGGCGAACTTAGGATGACGCCTTGCGGGAGGCTGGCTGGCAGGGCCCCGGCGGCGGCGTGGATGCTGATCAGGGCCCCAAGACTTTCACCAAACCAATAGACCGGCACCCCGCGGTGGCGGCGTTTCACGAGGGCGGTGAAGTCCTGCAGATCATCCACCCATTGATTGCGGGAGCGGATGTCTCCCCGTCGCTTGGTGTCAGGATCATTGCCCTGACCGCGCAGTTGCAACCCGTAGACGGCATAACCGGCGGCTGGGAAACGATCGCCAATCGGCCAGAAATCGCTGGCCGCCCCGCTGAGGCCGTGGATGCAGATGACCACTCCCTGCGGTTTGGCGGGTTCGCCGGGCCATTTGGTAAAGGGCAGCACCTTGCCGTCCCGGGCGGACCAGCGGGAGCTGGCCATGTCCATGCTCTGCCGGGCGGGGCGGGGCAGGGAGCGGGTGCCGGCGCATTGCAGGACCCCTGACAAGGTCAGGATCAGGACAATGAGCTGGCTCAGGCGGGGATTCATGGGGGAAAGGAGCCGCCGGAGCAGCCCTGCGGGGAAATCCGTCAGCGTTTGGTTTTGTGGATTTCCACGCGGCGGTTTTGTGCCTGCTCCGCGGCGGTGCCGGCGGGGTTGATGGCCGGGAGGGTTTCGCGTTCCCCGCGGCCTTCCGTCAGGATATTGGCGCCATCCAGCCGCAGCGTCTCCACCAGCCAGGTTTTCACGGCAGCGGCCCGGGCTTCACTGAGGGCCTGATTGGCGGCATCATTGCCGATGGTATCGGTGTGGCCGATCAGGCGGAAAAGCGCTCCGGCATTGGTTTGAATGATGGCGGCCAGTTTGAGCAGGCTGAGGCGGGCTTCCGGCTTCAATTCCGCTGAACCAAAATCAAACAGCAGGTCGGTGCGCAGCATGGTTTTGAAGTCGCCTGTGATCGGCCCTTTGTAATTCACCAGATCATCCAGACTGGCAAAGCCGTCCACTCCGCCATTGCCTCCGGTGCCCTTTTTCACCGCGTTCAGCACGTCGGACTTCAGGTCGGCTCCGGCGAGGGAGCCTTCAGAAA
>JAYUWQ010000248.1:0-4948 GCA_043753485.1 bacterium | reverse complement strand
CCACACTGGAGGAGGGATCCGGCGTCAGGCCGGTCAGCGTGCTGGTGCCATTGACCACCCCCACCGGCAGCGGCGGCACAGTTGGGGCAGGAGCGCCGATGTCCGAGGACGGCGGCGTGTAGGCTCCCTGAGAAACGGACGGCGGACGGAAATAGCGTGGGGAGGAGTCGGAGGGCTGGGTGCCATAGCTGTAGTCGTAACGCTGCGGTGGATAGTCCACCCAGGCGGAGACCGGAGTGGCGGCCGGACTGTCAGGGGAAAACAGAGCCACGGTCCCGCCATTGGCGCTGAGTCCGAAATTGGTGTGCAGATTTCCCGAAGCGGGCTTGCGGTCTTTTCCCGAGGCCCAGACGATGAGGCGGCCGCCCGCCACCAGAGTACGGGAAGAGAAAACCCACTGCGCCGGAAAAGCCGGATCATCGGTCAGGGTCCACCCCGTCAAATTGATGTCGGCAGCACCCGGATTGTGCAGTTCGATCCAGGAGGAAAGATCCCAGTTTTCATCCCGCGTGCCGTCGGTGTCCGACCCGGCCGCCACAGCGCTGCCTCCGTTGGAGGCGAGGAATTCGGTGATCAGCACCTGACCCGCAGAGGCCGCTTTGGTGATGCTCCAACCCGTCCCACCAAAGGGATTTCCGGCGGGATCGACAATCCTGTGACCCGGGGCCCAGGTGAAATTGACCCCGCCATCTGCGGGCTGGGCAAAGGTGAAGAAATAGGGCCCGTTGGTATCGCCGGTGACCGAGGTGGCAGCCAGCCCATTGACCAACAAATCCGCCGCATCCACACCGCTGACCGTTTCGCTGAAAGTGACGGCCGCCGTAGTCAACACCCCAACGACCGCCCCAGCCGCAGGCCGTACATCGTCCATTTCCTGACCGGCCACCGAGGTGCGCACTTTGCCCAGAGCGGGGGCGATGGTGTCCGTGAGAGTATAACTCCACGCGGCGGCTGGCACAAATTCCCCCGTACCGATGCCGGCAATGCCCTGATCAGCATTCCAGCCCAGGGTCACGGTGCCGGCCGGCGGCTGAGGAAAACTGAACACATAAGGCCCGGCCCCGGTCCCTGCCACCGTATCTGCCAATTCGCCGTTCACCCCGATATCCGTGGACTCAACTCCGGTCACCGGCTCGCTGAAAGTGATACTCACCGATGTCAGGGTGGAAACGGTGGCTCCGGGTGCCGGGATTGTCACCGAGACCACGGGAGCGGCCCTGATTGGAATTTCACTGAGGAACAGGGCAGCCGCACAAAGGATAGGGGGGAGGCGCATGGGGCGAGGATGATGAAAAGAAGGCGGAAATGCGATACAAAAAGAGACCGGAGTGATGAAACTCCGGTCTCTTTGGATTTGGTCCAGAGGCGCTGGAAGCAGGCCCGACCTCAGCGGCGGCGGCGCACCATCAATCCCATCAAGGCCAGCAGGCCCATGGTGGCTGCGCCGGGCTCAGGAACGAGAGTAAAGGGGGTTACATCCGCCCAAGCGGTGCCGATGCGGAGTTCGTCAAAGTCCGATGGGGCCGGAGCCAGCGTGGTGTTCGAACCCCCGGCAAACGGACGGATCCGGTCAATTTCCGAGAGAGACACGAGGCTATCCCGCAGGAAGGTAACCGCCGGGACTCCTTCCGCGTTCAACGAAGGATTGACGAAAAGGGAAAAGCGATCATCCAAGCCGGAGGCATTCACCTCGATCTTGAGGACGATAAGGGTCGAATCATTGATGGACGCCGCCGAGTAGTTGGAACCGATCACCTGCGGGAGAGCCCCGTTATTTCCGCCCCCAAAGACAAATGCGCCCCAGGTGAAGGGACCGGCGGCGGTGGGCGCGTCGGTTCCATGCCCCACCGAAATCCGCTCCTGGCTGGTATAGATTCCGTTGTTGGCGACGTCGGTGAAAAAGGCGAAATTCATCGCCCGGCCCGCGCCCGAAAGCTGCTGGCCGAGGAGGGAAATGTAGAGAGTACTCCCCACCGCGCCGTCCACCGCCGTCGCGATACTGCGAAACTGGGCAATAGTGGTACCGGCCGTTCCCTGGGTGCCGGAGGCATCGACAAACATCCGGTTTCCCGAAGTATTGAGCGCCCGTCCGCCACTATCCGTGTAGCCCATGGAACCCGCGCTGACGTCTGCATTGCCGTTGTCCCAAGCCGCCGTAAATCCGGTTCCTCCGTTCTGGCCATTCATGCCATTGACCCCCGCGGCATAGTCAAAACCTTCGTAAATCAAAAGCGCGGCGCTGGCCTGCGACGCACAGGCGAGGAGTGACAAAAGGGTAATTAAGATTTTCATTGGTTGTGACAGAATTGTTTCCAGAAAACTACTTACTTTTATTGTCCTCCCGTGGACGCGGCAAGGATAAAAGGCGGCCGGTTTAATTATTTCCTAAGAATGACCCCAACGGATCATTTCCGGTCAAAATCCAATTAGCCCCGCTTAGCCTCCGTTTTCGGCGTCGCAGGATCGGGGACGGCGATGGTGTTCCCTGCCCCATTGCAGACCGCGCTGATGCCAAGGGTTGGCATGGCGGGTAGGCAGGGCAATAGAAAATAGGCCCTATCCGGCCTACAGGACGAATGGGGCCTATCTTTCAGGACTCGCCGGAGGCTCGTGCGCCGTTAAGCGACTTCGTCGGTGATCGGCGCGGCGACGGGTGGCGGGGTGGTGACGCCGCCTTTGATGCCCAGCTTTTCTTTGACGAGACCTTCGATCTCCGCGTAGAGCGCGGCGTCGTTGCGGAGGACTTCCTTGGCAGCGTCGCGGCCCTGGGCGACCTGAGTGCCCTTGTAGCTGAGCCATGACCCGCGTTTTTGAATGATTTCCTGTTCAAGGGCGAGGTCGAGCAGGCTGCCGACGGAGGAGATGCCTTCGTCATACATGATGTCGAACTCCGCTTCACCGAAAGGAGGGGCCACCTTGTTTTTGACGACTTTGATTTTGGTCCGGCTGCCCACGACGTTGCCTTCGCTGCCTTTGATCTGACCGATGCGGCGGATATCCACCCGGACGCTGGAGAAGAATTTGAGGGCGCGGCCGCCGGGGGTGGTTTCCGGGCTGCCGAACATCACCCCGATTTTTTCGCGGATCTGATTGGTGAAAATGCAGCAAGTGCGGGCCTTGGAAATGAGCGCCGTGAGCTTCCGCATGGCGGCACTCATGAGGCGGGCCTGGGCGCCGACCGTGGAATCGCCGATTTCACCTTCGAGTTCCTGCTTGGTCACAAGGGCGGCCACCGAATCGAGCACGATAACGTCGAGGGCATTGGAGCGCACCAAGGTTTCGCAAATGCGGAGGGCTTCCTCGCCGGAACTGGGTTGTGAAACCAGCAGGTCGTCGAGTTTGACGCCCAGCTTTTTGGCGTATTCGGGGTCGAGGGCGTGCTCGACGTCGATGAAGGCAGCCAAGCCACCGAGCTTCTGGGCCTGGGCAATGATGGTCAGGGTCAGGGTGGTTTTGCCTGACGATTCCGGGCCGAAAACTTCCATGATCCGGCCGCGGGGGAAACCGCCGGCCCCGAGGGCGCGGTCAATCAGGAGATTGCCGGAAGGAATAACTTCGATGTCCATCTTCCGGTTATCCCCGAGGCGCATGATGGAGCCGTCGCCGAAGTCCTTGTGGATTTGCTGGAGAGCGATCTCCAGATTTTTGGCACGGGCGGCGGCGATGCGGTCTTCACCGGCGGTGGCGGCGGCAGCGGCTTTGGTGGATTCTTTGGCAGGCATGATAGGAAGGGACGGGTAAAAAGAGGATGGGATGAATAGCGCGGCGGAATGGCAGTCCTAGCGGCTGCCGGGGGCCGCGTCAATGTCGGCGCGGGAGAAAATAGCGATGACGGGGACGCCGGTGGCTTCAATCGCTTTGAGACCGCCTTCGCTGCGGTCCACCAGCACGAGGGCAAAAGCCACCTGCCCACCTTCGGCCCGGATTTTTTCGATGGCTTCGAGGGTGGAGCCTCCAGTGGTAATGGTGTCATCGACCACCACCACCGAATCGCCTGACTTGAAGTTTCCTTCGATCAGTTTGCCGCGGCCATGGGTTTTGGCCTGTTTGCGGATGGTGAAACATTGCAGCCCGGGCCCGCCGGCCTGGACCGAGGCGATGCCGATGGCAAGCGCCACCGGGTCGGCTCCCATGGTCAGACCACCGATGGCGACCGGGGCGACGCCCAGCTCGGCTGATTTCTGCTGGATCAGGGCCCAGGCGGTTTGCCCGAGCCAGATCGCCCCCTGAGGATCAAGGGTCGTGAGCCGGGCGTCACAATAAAAGTCGCTCTTTTTTCCGGAAGCGAGGGTGAAATCGCCATACATCACGGACTTCCGGCGCAATAATTCCAACAAAGATTGACGGGCACTGCTCATGCGAAGGGAAGTGCCGCCCCACGGGGAGCGGTGCAATGGGAAACCGGGATAATTTGCGCGGGGAGGCACTCCTGGATCCGCGTCCCGGCCGGGCATCCGGTCCATTGAGGCCGGTTTTCCGGGTAAGAGGGGACGCGTGACAGACGTATCTTCGGGGCTCCTCCCCCATGCGAACCCTCCCCGCCATTTCCCTCTCCCTGCCATTTTTGGCCATGATCGTCAATGCCCACGGACAAGTGGCGGCTCCCGTAGCAGGAGCGGTCCCCGCCCGGGATTTCGCCAAAGACGTGTTGCCCCTGATTCAAAAATACTGCTGGGACTGTCATGGCGACGGCGCCCACAAGGGGGAGATGAATTTCGACAAATACACCGACGAAAAGACGGTGCTGGCAGACCGGAAGCTTTGGTCCGGAGTGATGTTCCACGTCGACCAGTGGACCATGCCCCCGGAAAAAAAAGATCAGCCTACCGTTCAGGAGCGTGAGTTTCTGGCCAAATATCTCGATCAACTCCTCAATCCGGTGGATCCCAACAATCCGGACCCCGGCCGCGTGACGATCCGGCGCCTGAACCGGGTCGAATACAACAAC
>JAYUWQ010000247.1:0-4952 GCA_043753485.1 bacterium | reverse complement strand
TGGCTGGGCGGGTGAGGGGACTTTGCCGGGAGGGGAAGGGAAGGCGGCTGGTGGGTTTGATATGGGGGCGTGGTCGAAGTTGCAAGACCCGGAGGCGCCGGAGGGGATTGCCAAGGTGGACCATTGGAAGGCTTCCCGGGAGATTAATGTGAAACTGATCCAGACGCTGGCGGAGAAGGAGGCGGAATTGGAAGCGGTCAGGGATCAGCGGTCAGAGGTCAGAGGGCAGCGGTCAGGGGGGCAGCGGTCAGGGGGGCAGCGGTCAGGCGGGCGTGGCCCGTGCGACGGGTGCGGCCCTTTCAGATGCTCTGCCGGAGACGGAGGCGGTGAAACGGCGGTCGCTGGATATGGCGACCATGCAGGCGAGGGATGACAAGGAGCTGGGGGAATACACCACGAGCAAGGCGGCCGGGGAACTGGAGGCGAACCATGCTTTCCGGCAGGAGCACGATGTGCAGCGGGCGGCGTTGTTCGATGCGGCCAGGGCAGTGGCCGGGAAGCGGGGATCAGCGAGGAGGCCTGAAGTTGATCTTCGATGCAGACTCGGAATACAGGATGGCGAAGGCCCTGGGCGCGGTGGAGGATGAAACGGCGGCCGGCCTGCTGAAGGAGAAATCCAACCAGTTCCGGGGACTGACGCGGGCGAAAGAGATTTCTCTGAAAAGCCCGACGGCGGAGCTGCAGAAGTGGCGGGACTACGAGGCCGGGATGCCGGCGGTGCTCAGTGGCAAGATCACGGAAAGCCTGCGGCAGCGGTTCGCGGCCGAGGCCCAGACGGTGGGGAAGGAACTGACTGACCCGGCGACGGGGGAACTCTTCTTCCGCACCCCGGCGGGGAAAGCGGTGCTGGCCCACCTGCCTTGCCTCTTTGATATCTGGCTGTCACGTCATCGTTGGACGTGGACCCCCAACAAAACGGCAGATGCCGTTTTGTGGAATTTTGCTAAATTTTCCCCATGAGATAGAGCACAAATAAAATCACGAGGATCAGGCCCAGGCCTCCGTTCAGACCGTGGCCGACGCCGTAGCCTTTGGTGGGAATGCCTCCGATTAGAATCAGCAGCAGGACGATGAGGAGGATAGTGGTAAGGGTCATGACTTTGGGATGGTGGTTGGGTGGAAGGCGCGCGCAGGAGGTCTGCTGGCCCACTTTGCCCTATTGCAGAAACCGGGCCGGGCCGGTTTTGCCCCTAGGATCCCGAGGATGGGGGATTTTTCCGTGGCATTTCAGGGAAAAAAATGGGGTGTTACCCGCAAATTGCGGCAGTCGGCGGATCTCGGATTCCGGGGTATCCTGATATGGGTCCACGGTATTCAGCGGTGAGGAGGGGGCGGGAGGCAAGTTTCTTTGGCGGGGGAGTTGCGGTCCGGTGATTCGCGTTCATTCGCACTCGCACGCGGCCAGGGCTTGTCATAAGGCGGATATTGAAGTCCGGGGAGGCGATCTGCCGCCCTGGTAACATTGCCCCCGTTTCACTGAAACATGAGTGACCCTTCTGATCCTTACGGCGAGATTTCCTACGGGAGTTCCGCTTACCCGCAGTCGCATCCTGACAATCTCGCAGTGATCGCGATGCTCTTTGGGATGCAGCCCCGCACCTTGGATGAGGCCCGGGTGCTGGAGATTGGATGCGCCGGCGGCGGGAATCTGCTGCCGCTCGCGGCGGCCTGGCCGGGAAGCCAGTTTGTGGGGATTGATCTCTCGCCCCGCCACATTGAGGAAGCGCAGGCCGGCGTGGCGGCGCTGCAGCTCACCAACCTCACATTCCATGCCATGAGTCTGGAGGACGTCAGTTCCGCTTTCGGGACCTTTGACTATATCATCGCGCACGGGGTTTATTCATGGGTCGCGGCGCCGGTCCGGGAGCAACTCATGGCGCTCTGTGCGCGTCTGCTGACGCCGATGGGAGTGGCCTATCTCAGCTTTAATACGCTGCCGGGTTCGGCGGCCCGTGCCACCTTGAGGGACATGGTGAAATTTCATCTCGGTGCCGTTTCCTGTCCCGCGGAGCGGGTCCGCCAGGCGCGCTCGTTTTTTGCCTTTCTGGAGGCCGCCCTCAAGGACCGTGACGATGCCTATGCCCGGTCCATGATGGAAGAGCTGTCCCAAATCGCCGGTCTGGAGGATTATTACATCGCCCATGAACATCTCGAGGAGACCAACGATCCCTGTTATTTTCACGAATTCATCGATCACGCCCAGCGGCATGGACTGCAGTTTCTGGGTGAGGCGGAGATTCAGAGTATGTCCACCGCGGGCTTTCCGGTCCCCGTCCAGGCGGGACTGCGGGAGATGGCTTCCAGGGTGGAGGAAGCGGAACAATATGGTGATTTCGTGAGGAACCGGGCCTTCCGTCAGACGCTGCTCTGCCGCCCGGAGATTGAACTGAAACGCACTATTTCGCCGGATTTGGTTCAACGGTTCCATTTTGCCTCCTCTCTGCAGCCCATGCATGAGGAGGGAAGTGCCGGCACCGGTTTTGCCCATCAGTTCCGCGATGCAGATGGGCGGGTCATGGAGGTCAGGGATGCGCTGGCGCGTGCGGCCCTGCTGGAACTGCAGGCGGTCTGGCCAGGCTCCATGGCGTTTGATGAACTGCTGGAGAGGGCGTCGGTGCGTGCGGGAGTGCCAACCGGCCCAGGGTCGGCGGCCGTTCTCGGCAATACCCTGCTGAAGTGTTATTCAGTATCGCGCGGCATGGAGTTCCAGCTCTCTCCCCGTAAATTTTATCCTTCAGTTTCAGACTTTCCCAAAGCGAGCCCGCTGGCCCGGTGGCAAGCCAGCCGCGGGTCCCGGGTGACGAACCAGCGCCACGAAAATGTCCTGCTGGGGCCAACGGAAAAAGCCTTGCTGGAACGGCTGGATGGCGGGCAGAGCAGACAGGACCTGGAGACGCAATTCAAGGAGGCCCGCCCCATCCTCGAACACTTTGCGCGGGTCGCTTTGCTGGTTTCCTGATCAGGCCGCGGGGAAGCCAGGAGCCGGAGCCGGGGTTTTACCAGAGCGTGTTATGAGGGATCAGCGGTCAACTGCTGCACCTGCTTCGCCAGATCCGCGAAGGTCTTCGCGATGGGGGAATCCGTGAGGGCCACAGGCTGGCCCTGGTCGCCGCCGGTACGGGTAGGAATGTCGATGGGGAGCTGGGCGAGGAGAGGGACTTTGAGGCGGGTGGCTTCTTTTTCGCCGCCACCGGTTCCGAAGATGTCATAGCGGACGCCGTCGGAAGGGCACAGGAAGTAGCTCATGTTTTCCACCAGGCCGAGGACCCGGACGTTGACTTTGGCAAACATGCTGACGGCTTTGCGGGCGTCTATGAGAGCCACTTCCTGAGGGGTGGTGACGATCACGGCGCCATCGACGGCGACGGTTTGGACGATGGAGAGCTGGATGTCGCCGGTGCCGGGAGGGAGGTCGAGAATGAGATAGTCGAGTTCACCCCAGAGGGTTTGGCGGAGGAATTGCTGGACGTAGCGGGTGGCGAGGGGGCCGCGGACGATGACGGGGGAGCCATCATCAAGGAGGAAGGCCATGGACATGAGCTTGAGGCCGTGGGCTTCGATGGGGATGATCTCGTTGGCCTCGGTGGCCATGGGGTGCTCGGTGGTGCCGAGCATGAGGCCAATGCTGGGGCCATAGAGGTCGCAATCGCAGAGGCCGACCTTGGCGCCGGAGCGGGCGAGGGCGATGGCGAGGTTGGTGGCGACGGTGGATTTGCCGACGCCGCCTTTGCCGCTGGCGACGGCGATGATGCGTTTCACCCCGGTGATGCTGGCGCGGCCCACGGTGCCGGCGGGCCCTTCGGGTTCCTTGATATCGAAGTCAAGCTGCACCTTGCCGATCCCGGGCACCGCGGCGAGGGCGGCGGTAGCGGACTCATGGATCTGGCGGGGAATACTGGCGTCCCGGGCGGCGAGAGAGAACTGGATGGCGACATCGGAACCGGTGATGGCAATGCCTTTAATCAGACCGAATGAGACGATGTCACGGCTGAACCCGGGGTATTTGACGGTGCGGAGGACATCGAGGACGAAGGCTTCAGTAATCATGGATGCGGGAGATACGACGGCGGGGCAGGGGGGCAAGGCGGATTTGGAGGGAATCCAGATCCGGGCCGGAGTCCTCCGCGTCAAGCTGGCCTCGGCAGGATAGGCTGCCGGTGAGCTATGGGGCAGGTGCGATCCGCATGTTGCATGCAGGGAAGATTAAATTCGCTTGTGTTTTGCGTGATTTTTGATCAAAACCAGCCTTCCCTCTCCTTGAAATTAATTATTTCCTCAGACTTTTCCCACTTATGAAACGCAATCCTCTCCGCACTTGGCTCCCTTATGCGTTCGCCGCCATCGTGGCTCCCCTGATCGCGGCGTGGCCGCAAAGGGCCCAGGCTCAGGTGTATTGGGATCCATTGGCTGATGGCAACTCAATCATCGGTGGCGCGGGGAGCTGGAATCTCACCAATCTTTTCTGGGATCCGTTGGGGACGGATTTGGCCGTTGATAACGTAGCTTGGCCGAATTTGACCACCTCCCAGGCCATCTTCGGTGGGACTGGCGGCACGGTGTTGATGAATCAGGGCGGCGCGCTGACAGCGAACTCCCTCACGTTTAATACCGGGGGATATGTGATCAATGCCAATGCCGCGGCGGATGTGCTGGCGCTCGGCGGCACGACTCCGACGATTACTGTCGCCAACGCCGGGCATTCTGCGATCATTAACAGCATCATCAGCAGTGCTGGCGGGCTCACTGCTGCCGGCAACGGATTTTTGACCCTCGGCGGAGCCAATGGGGCGGGTTTGGCCGGACAAGTCTTCGTCAGTTCCGGCACAACGCTGGGTTTGAATAACAATACCGCTTTGGGGGCGGTGGGGGCCGGGAACGAAACCATCGTGCAGAGTGGAGGAACGCTGAGAGTAGGCGGTGCCCAGATGGGCAATCTGGCTCCAGCGGCCGTT
>JAYUWQ010000246.1:0-2028 GCA_043753485.1 bacterium | reverse complement strand
TGCCCACTTTCGAGGCCGCCATGGCCATTGAAAATGCGAGTCCCTATGGCAATGCGGCCTCGATTTATACTTGTGATGGCGCCACCGCGGCGGCCTTTGAACACCGGGCCCATGCCGGGATGATTGGGATCAATATCGGCGTTCCCGTGCCCCGGGAACCCTTTGCTTTCGGCGGGTGGAACGATTCGCATTTTGGTATCGGGGACATCACCGGGCGGGATGCCATTTCCTTCTGGACCCGGACCCGCAAGGTGACCCGGAAGTGGTCGGCGGCTGCGGCGAAGAATTGGATGAGTTGATTTCTGGTTTAATCAGCAACGGAGTCCGGACCGGGTTCAGGGGGATGACCCTGCATTCCGCACCACCAGGTTTGGGACTTGATCCGGCAAGTCAAAGTGGATAAGCCGGATGGTATCATGAAACGACTGCTATGGCTGATGGTGCTTTGGATGGGCGGGGCCGTGTCGTGGGCGGGGCAGCTGGAGCGATGGGTCTATGCGCCGGTGAATCACCTGGTGCCGGAGCAGATCACGCGGTTGGAAAGGCTGATGGAGCGGGGCAAGGCCGCCGGGTATACTCACTTTCTATTGGCCGATTCCAAGTTCTCCCGGCTCGGAGAAATGGAGCAGCGGTATTTTGATCATCTGGCCCGGGTGAAACAAAAGGCCGGGGCCCTGGGCCTGCAATTGGTGCCGGCGGTGTTTCCGGTGGGTTATTCCAATGACATGCTATCACAGGACCCCAATCTGGCAGAAGGGCTGCCGGTGCGGGGCGCCTTGTTTGAGGTGCAGCAGGGGGAGGCTCGCCTGGTGGCTGATCCGCCGGTATCGCTTCCCCCATTATCCGACCGGAAGCGCTGGGGATTTGTGGATGACCAGCTGGTGGCTGACGGCGCGGGAGTGAAGCTGACGGATGGGCAGGGCGGCAATGCCCGATTCATGGTAAAAGTGAAAGTGGCGCCATTCCGGCACTATCATGCCTCGATCCGGATCAAAACGCAGGACTTCAAGGGGACGCCGGAGATCAAGGCGCTGGTGCCGGGTTCGGACCGGTCGCTGTGTTATACATCCCTGAAAGTGCAGCGGTCCCAGGACTGGTCGGTCCATCACGTGACCTTTAGCACGCTGGAGGCGGCAGAGATCAATCTGTATTTCGGAGTGTGGGGCGCGGGGTCCGGGACATTGTGGTTGTCAGATCCCACGCTGGAGGAAGCGGGGCCCGTGAATCTGTTGCGGCGCCCGGGGTGTCCGCTGGAGGTGAAGACATTGGACGGCAGGGTGCTGCTGGAAGGCACAGACTTTGAAAAGCTGGCAGACCCACGCCTCGGCAACCAACTGTATGCCGGAGAATACGAAGTCTGGCACGACGCTCCACCCTTGCGCACGCGCCTGCCGGACGGCACCCGGCTGCGGGTTTCGTGGTATCATCCCCACGTCATCCACGAGGGGCAGGTCTGTGCTGCGGTCAACGAACCGGCCTTCATGAAACTGCTGGAAAGACAGGCGGAGCAGGTGCACCGGGCATGGGGGGCGCGAAGTTATATGATGTCGCACGATGAATGGCGGGTACTCGGCTGGGATGCTGCGGCAATGTCCCGGCGCCTGACCCCGGGTCAGGTGGCAGCCGACAATGTGCAGCGCTGCACGGGATTTCTGGAATCAGTAAACCCCGGCGGGCGGGTCATGGTGTGGAGCGATATGTTCGATCCCCATCACAATGCGGTGAAGGACTATTACCTTGTGAATGGCGACCTGACGGGATCGTGGCTGGGCCTTGATCCGAAGGTGGTGATCATGAATTGGAACTTCGGGGAGCGGGCCAAAAGCCTTGCCTTCTTCAGCGGGCGGGGTCATCAACAAATCCTGAGCGGCTACTACGACGCCGGACCGGAGCAGATCAAAGGCTGGCTGGAAGCGGCCCGGGGCGTGCCTGGAGTGATCGGGGTAATGTATACCACCTGGCAGAATAACTACACGGACCTCGAAGCCTTCGCCGGGCACGTCACGGCGTGGGAGCAGGGAAAGGGAA
>JAYUWQ010000245.1:0-4962 GCA_043753485.1 bacterium | reverse complement strand
TCACGGTGACATCGGCGGGAATGATGGATCCTTTGAGGGAGTCCACCTTGCGCAGCACCTCGTCGGCCACGGCGATCGCATTGGCCCCTGGACGTTTTGCGATACTCAGGGTGACCGCAGGCTCCTCCGTGGACTTCGATCCATACAACACATATTGGGTCGCCTCCTCCCCACCATCCACGATCGCCGCGACCTCGCGGAGGTAGACGGGGCGCCCGCTGAAGACGCCAATCACCACGTTCCCGACATCATCCACCGTCTTCAAAAACGCCCCCGTCTCGACCAGCACCTCATGGTTGCCGGTGGTCAATCCGCCCGCGCGGAACTGCCGGTTCGCTTGTTGCAGCATCGGCACGAGACCGGCCGGACTCAGATTGCGCGAAGCGAGCTTCACAGGATCAAGCATCACCCTGACAGTGCGCCGGGAACCGCCAAGCAGAACCGTTTCAGCCACGAGGGGAACTTGTTTCACCGACTCCTCGACCTGGGCGGCGAGCCGGCGCATGGTGAGGTGGTCGTAGCGGCTGCTGTGGAAGGTGAGGGCGAGGATCGGTACATCGTCAATGCTGCGCGGTTTGATCAGCGGTGGGGTGACGCCCATCGGGATGCGGTCGAAATTCGAGCGCAGCTTCTCGGTGAGCTTCACCAGACTGCGCTCAGGATCTTCCCCCACCTTGAAACGCACGATGACTAAGCTCTCACTGTCGCGGGAGGTGCTATAGATGTATTCCACCCCGGACATTTCCCAGAGCAGCTTCTCCATGGGCCGGGTGGCCCGTTCCTCGATCTCCTTGGCGGTCGAACCTGGCATGGAGACCATCACATCGATCATGGGCACCTTGATCTGCGGTTCCTCCTCGCGGGGCAGCAACACAATGGCCGCCGCGCCGAGCAGAACAGCCGCGATGATGATGAGCGGGGTCAGCTTGGAATCAATGAAAGCCGCCGCAATGCGGCCGGCGATCCCAAGCGGGGCCGTGTGATGATGGGAATCGCTCATGGCAGGATAGTCACGGGTTGGCCATCGGCGAGTTCCGCCGGATTGCTGATGACGACCGCTTCCCCGGCCTCCAGACCGGAAAGCACTTCCACGCCGGCCGCGAGCACCTTGCCGGTCTTCACGAGGCGCAGGGCGGCGATTCCCTCCCGGGCTACAAACACCAGTTCCATCTGGCCTCGCCTCATCACCGCAGCCGGAGGCACCAGCAGCAGCTTCGTTTCCGCCACCGGCACCGAAACGCGGCCGAACTGACCCGTGCGGAGGCCCTCCGCCGCCGGCAGATCGAGTTTGACCTGGAACGTGCGGCTCACCGGATCGGCAACCGGGGCGATTTCGCTGACAATCGCCTCCAGCGGCGTGGTCACGGAGGCGATCTTCACCGGCATGGTGGCGCCCATCCGGATGCGGTCCAGAATCGCCTCCGGCAGATCGGCTTCGAAGCGCAGGGCGGTCGGCGCTTCGATTTCCAGCAGTGGCCTGCCAGGCATCGCCAGATCACCGACATCGGCCAGCTTGCGGGTGATCACCCCGTCGAAGGGGGCGGTGACCCGGGCATAACCCATCATCGTTTCGGCTTCACTGACTCCGGCGACGGCGACTTTGAGCCGGGCATTGGCGGCATCCGTTTCCTGGCGCGTGGTGGCATTGCTGGCGGCGAGCTGCTGCTGCCGGGCAAAGTCCCGCTGCGCCTGATCCAGCAAGGCCTTGGCCTGATCGACCCTGGCTTGGATTTCCTGGACATCGAGCCGGGCCAGTAAATCACCGGCCTTCACCATTCCCCCCGGAGTGGCGAGGTATTCGAGGACACGGCCACTGACCTTGGCTTCCACCATGGCCCGCAGTTTGGAGCGGACCGTCCCCACCACTTCCTCCACCGCCGTGCCCGGCTGCAGGGCAGCGGTTTGAACTTTCACTTCGAGGCGCGGCAAGCCCGCCGGAGGGGGCGGCAAAGGGTCAGACCCGCCACAGGCCACCAGCAACAGGGAAAGGAGGAGGGGCAATCGTTTCATGGCATTATCAAATGGGGTGGAAAGACTGGAAGGAGTTGGGCGCTCGGCGCGGCACACACCGTATTGGGGAGACCTTGGCGGGAGGCCAGTCGGGTGGGGATGGATCGGATCGCGGGTGGATAAGTGGAGCGGGGTAATTTTCCTACTTTGCAAAACATCAAAACAATCGGGCAAAAAGGCATCAGTGCTGCTCGGCCGCGTGGAACTCGGCAAGACAACTGAAAATGTTAAGGAGGCAGGGTTTGCTGAGGGTGTAGAAGACTTGGGTGCCCCGCCGTTCGTCCTTGAGGATACCCACGCCTTTCAGAACCTTGAGGTGATTGGAAACCGTGGAAATGTCCAGTCCGAGCCGGGCGGTCAGGTCCGCAACGCAGCGTTCGCCCTCTGCCAAGGCATCCACAAGGACCAGGCGGTTGGCACTGCCCAAGGCCTTGAAGACTTCCGCGGCGACTTTGAAATCCTGCGGCTGCCGGGGGGCGGGAGGGGGTTGGGGTTTGGCCATACTTTGATATTTTGCCAAATACCAAATAATGCAAGCCATTTTTTCCCATGCGGACCCTGCCTGCTGGCATGGAGGGGCTTTCCCGGTCAGGCCGTAGGCGCTCCGGATGGCCGGTAGGCCGCATACCGGGCCCGCTGTCCGGGCGTCAGGTTGGCGGGATCAAAGCGTGGGTCCACCACGTGATTGATGCGGCTGTAGATGACGTTGGCCATGTCGGCAGCGGCGTTTTTGATGTGCTCGGCGTGTTCCCCGGCGAACAGGTCATCCACGGTTTGGTGGAAAAGGAGCAGCCAGCGGTCAAACTGCGGACGGCCCATTTCAGTGAGGGCGACAAGTTTGGCATGGGCCGCGAGGGGATTCCCCACAAAACCGCCACTGCGGAAAATCACGGTTTCCCAGAAGGCAACCATTCTGGGGAGATGAGTCTCCCAGTTGGTTTTGGCGACCTCGTCGAAAATGAAGCCCAGCAGATCGTCCTGCTGCACGCGTTGGTAGAAGGCATTGACGAGCTGCTCGATTTCAGCGCGGCCCTGGAGGTCGGGAAGTGACATGGTGAAGGATGAATGGTGAGGGGTTATTCCAAGTCGCGTTTCAAAAAGCGGCGGCGGTGCCAGGCCATCCACAGCAGGACGGTAAGTCCCCAGAACCACGCGGCATACAGGTGGTGGGAAATCATGATGCGCGGGACCAGCTCAGCGACAGCCCGGGTGGTGGCGGCCACAAAAGCACCTGCGATCAGAAGGCGTGCCACCCAGGAGCGCTGCTCAAAACCGGCGAGGTCCCCGCTGTGCCCGAACAGCACCCGGCTCCCGACGACGAGAATCAGGAGGCCGAAACATCCAATGTAGAGGAGGTGCTCAAGGCCCACATGGCGGTCATAGGCAAATCCCGCCGCGGCCAAGCCCAGAAGGCCGGTCAGGAGAGCCCAGGGCAGTCCCTTGGCGAGGGTTCCGGCAGGCGGATCCCCGGGCTGGCGGCGCCAGCGGATTTCGGTGAGGAGATAGGCTGCCGCCGTGCCCGCCCGGAGCAGATAGGCCGGAATGGGATGGCCGGCCGTTTCGAGGAAAAAACTGCCGGTGATGAGTCCGGCCGCAGCCGCAGCGCGGAGGAGTTTATTCCGCAGGGCGGAAGGCGTGGAGGCTTCGCCGAAGCTGCCGCCAAGGATACGGGGAAACAGGAACGAACCGATTCCCAGCACCGGCGGCAGGAGCAGTCCCTGATAGACCAGCAGTCCGGCCAGCCGGTAGCGCTCCGGGGTGGAGATCCAGTCAGGATTCAACCACATGGCGGTGCCCGCGATGCCGCAAAGGAGGCCTGTCAGGGCGAGGAGCAACTGGGGCGGAGGCGCTTCCTGACGGAACTTCACGACCCGGATGACGAGGCACAGCAGCAGGCTGGCCAGCAGCGCGAGAAAACAGGCATCGGCGGCTCTGATCAGCAAATTGAGATGCAGCAACCCATTGGCCGTATGCAGGGCGAACAGCAGCAGCAATTCCACCGCCGTCAGCCGGGGTGCGGTGGCCAGGCGCGGCCCGGCCGTGCCCAGGAAACCCACCACAAAGGCCGCGCCGAAGGCTTCGATCATGATCCTCGCGTGGGTGATGCCCGGATAGAACCCCAGCTGGCCCGCATAAAACAACGGCCACAACGAAACCCCGATGATGCTCCAGACCGCACCGCTGAAAAAGAACAGACGGAACGGCTCGGCCGCCAGCCACGTCAGGACACCCGGCGCGGCGGGAGCCACCGGTTTCGCTTTGCGGTGCTTGCAGGCAGGAAAGCTCATGGGGCTTTGGCGGGGGCCGCGGGTTCGACGGGCATGGAAATGGAGAGGGCCGCAAAACGGTCCTCCAGCGTGGTGCGGTGCGGGACATGGCATTTCAGGCATTCGTTCCTGATCATGACCGGTCCGGCATAACGGAAGGTCCGGCCCTCCACCGCTGACACTTCCTTCTTCCCGGTGGCCAGCGCCAGAAGGGCTCCGGTCTCAAAAGCATCCACCGCCTTGTTGTCCACATTCATGATCGTCTCTTGCGTGGCCAGCCAGCGGAGGGTGACGCCCCACTGTTCCCCCATGGTCTTGAAAACATCCTTGAGGGATTCCGACGGGATCGCCCGGCTTTCTCCTTTGCGGAAAAAATCGCGGTGCATGACCTGGAGGGCGCCGTCCAGAGCAGCATGCAGGAGCTGGGCGCGCACGAGGGCTTCTTCCCGCATGGGGGCCACCCCGGGCGCCGGCGGGCCCGTGGGTTCACTGGATATGGCCGGGGCCGGGGCCAGTGGATTACACAGGAACAGGAAGGCCAAACGGGAAAGATGCATCTGTTGGATACGCTGGTTTCCGGGAGACATTGCCACCCTGCCGGCGGGAGTGGCATTCAAGGTTTGGCCGGAGCGGGCGACTGCTGTTCGATCGCCAGGATGGCGGCGTCCGGCGCCGTGCCCAGTCC
>JAYUWQ010000244.1:0-2031 GCA_043753485.1 bacterium | reverse complement strand
CACCGCCCATCTGCACAACTCCTGGCTCTGGCCGGAGGATCAACGCGGTCTCAAAGTCATCGGGGAGCTGGGCATGCTCGATTACGATGAAAAAACCGAAACCGTCACCCTCCTGAAAAAGCGGATCGACGAAGGCCTTAACAATGTGGACGAGGGCGTGGAAGTTCTTTTTACCGCTCCTTCCGGATTCCGCCCCCTCACCGCTGAACTGCAGCACTTCATGGATTGTGTGCGCACCCGGAGTATTCCCCGCTCCTGTGGCAGAAACGGCCTTGAGGTGATAAGGGTGCTGGAGGCAGCCAGCCTTCCGCAAAGAGTCCATCCATGACAAGTGCTGGCGGAACCCCTCTCGAAGGATTGCAGGTGCTCCGGGGCGTCGCGGCCTTGGCTGTGGTGTTGCATCACGCCGACGGTTTTGTCGCTCTCCCAGGAATTTTTGACGCGCCCATTCTGGGTGGGTTGTTCTCAGCAGGGCATTTGGGAGTAGACATTTTTTTCGTCCTCAGTGGCTTCATTATCGCATATTCCCATCCCGGTGAAACGGCAGCGGACAAAATCCATCCCTATTTTCTTCGCCGTATTCTTCGGATTTATCCGCTGTACTGGATCGCCTGCCTCATTTTATTCCCGTTTTACTTCTATCTTTATGCAGCTGAGGGGGAGGCCGTTCCCTGGGGGCAGATGGCTACGGACTTTTTTCTCCTCCCATCAGAATACGATGCTATCATCGGCGTCGCATGGACTCTGCGGTTTGAGGTCATGTTTTACGCTCTCTACTCCACTTTTTTATTGCGAAAAACGGTCGGTTGGTTGGTTTGGTTTTTGCTAGTTTTGATGATACTCATAGTTATGGCTGCGCCGGCGGAGCTGCCGCCAGCGGCAAGACAGTTGCTGTCACCCTATGTTCTTGAGTTTCTCGCGGGCCTGCTTACTTGCCAAGCTTTTACCCGGTGGCCATTAAGCCGTTCCGGTTATGGGTGGCTCATTGCCATCGGCATCAGTATGTTTTCAGTGATCGTTGCTTTTGAATTGCAGTTGGGTCGGCCTTACCTGATGTGGAATTTGATGTACGGTGCAGCCTCCATGCCACTGGTTTGGGGAATGGCGGGGTTCACGTGGAAGCAGCAGGGCAAATTTTGGTCGATCCGGCGGCTGGCGGCCCTTTTGGGACTCTACTCTTATTCTATCTATTTGTTTCACTACACCATTATTCAACAAGCTTTCATTCACATTTGCATGCCCCTGAGCGGCCTTGAGCCTTCCGCTCTGATTCCGTGGGTGATCATTCTCGGCCTTTCCCTGGTCTCAGTGATTTGTGGTATCCTGATCGGCAAATACGTGGAGCTTCCTCTGCTCACTTGGTGCAAACGACGGTTCATCAGGCATTAACAATCCCTGCGTCCGGGGCTGTGGTCCTGCCAAGTATCACCTTCTCGCACTTTCCAACCCATGTACTGTCACTCCACCGCAGTTGTTGACGACAACGTCATCATTGGGGAAAACACTAAAATCTGGCATTTTGCCCATATCTGCTCCGGGGCCGTGATCGGCCGCGACTGCATCTTTGGCCAAAACACCATGGTCGCCAACGATGTCAAGATCGGCTCCAACGTCAAAGTGCAGAACAACGTCGCCATCTACACGGGCACCGAAATTGAAGATGACGTCTTCCTGGGCCCCTCCTGCGTCCTGACCAATGTCACCAATCCCCGCAGTCAGGTGAAACGGCACAGTCTCTACGAGCGGACCCTGATCCGCCGCGGCACCACCATCGGAGCCAATGCCACCATCGTCTGCGGCATCACCCTGGGGCGCTATTCCTTCATTGCCGCCGGCGCGGTCGTCGCCCGGGACGTGCCTGACTATGGCTTTATCATGGGAGTTCCGGGCCGTCTTAATGGATGGATGAGCCGTCATGGGCATTTGCTCCACTTCGATGACAGCGGGTATGCCACCTGTCCCGAATCCGGCTTCAGCTATGAACTCACGGACGGCCAGGTGCGTTGCCTCACCCTTGATGAGGAGGCTCCC
>JAYUWQ010000243.1:0-2031 GCA_043753485.1 bacterium | reverse complement strand
ACAACGACCGCATCAGCCAGCAGATGCTCACCTATCTGAACTGCCGGCAGGAACTGCTGGAACTCATTTTCCGGTATCGTGCCGGAAATACCATCACGGTGCCGCAGCTCCGATTGCGGGCTTCACTGATTGATCTCACGGCCGGATGTTCGCTCTATCAACGGTCCACCCAGTTTGTCGCCCTTTTTGCCGATGCGCCCCGGGCCCAGCGGAAACTGAATGAAGGGGATCCCGCCTGGGGCATTCCTGCCGGCCTCTATGACACCATCCGGGCCAACCTCACGGATGAGCGGAATCTCGCGCCCTTCCGGACCGCACTGGCGGAATATCGCGCTGCGGCGGGCCAATATGATGCGGCAGGACTCTCCGGGCCCGGGCCCCAGGCGGACTTCCACCACCTCATCCGGCAAACCACGGTCACCCCGCCCGCTGAAACCGCATTTATGGCCAAGCTGTGGCAGGAGGCCGGAAATTTGAAGGCCCGCACCCTTTATCATGGGCAGTCCGCCATCTCCCGGGCCGTCGGCAGCACCCGCGTCCGGCAACGCCGGGAAGGCCCCCGGGTTCAACCCGGACAGTTGGAAAAGATCCGCCAGTTGGTGCGGCCGGGAGACATCCTGATTGAGCGCCAGGATTGGTTTCTTTCCCGCGCCTTCATGCCTGGATACTGGGCTCATGCGGCGCTCTACATCGGCACCGTGGAGGAAGTGGAGGGCCTTGGTCTCCAGACCCACGAATGGGTGGCGCCGCATTGGGAAGCCTTCAAACGACTGGACGCCGACGGTCACCGTCACGTCATCATCGAAGCCGTGCCCGAAGGAGTCCGCTTCACTACCTTGGAACACTGCCTCGGGACCGCCGATTCCGCCGCCGTCCTGCGGCCGTCACGCATCAACCGGGAGGAACTCGGGGACGCCGTGGCCCGGGCCTTCCATCATCTGGGCAAACCCTACGACTTCGAGTTCGATTTCTTCAGCGCCGACAAGATCGTCTGCACCGAACTCGTGACCCGTTGTTATGCCGAATCCGCCCACCTTGGCTTCCCCCTCGTCAATGTGATGGGCCGGCCGACCCTGCCGCCGACCGAAATCGCCCGGAAATTCAGTCTGGAGCGCCATACCCCGGCCCAGCAATTGGACCTGATCATCTTCCTGGATGGTCATGCTCGCCGCGATCAGGCCATTGAGGCCGATGAAACCGCGTTTGTGTCCACCTTGAAACGTCCGGGCATGACGTGGTTCAGTTCGGTGGATTGATCCGGTGGTCTTGTCCTGAAGATTTAATATCCCATCTTGCCTCCAGGCGGTCCTCTCCGGGAAGATAACAGATCGCCGGATCAGGGCAGGGGCTCCGTCGTGGTGAACCGTCCGAAGATGGAGCCGGTCATGGTCTTGTTTTCGTGGGTGTGGAACTCGTCGATGGTGGTGAACCCGTTGGTGCTGTTTGATCCGAAGCTGAGGACGAGATAGAAGACCTGGCCTTTGATGATCGTATTGAACTTGGTGGAAACTTTCGGAATGTAAACATAGTCAGCATCGGCATTGGGATCGACCCCTTTGTTGGTGGTGCTGAGGAGGTTGAAGGTGAAGGGCAGGGTCTCCACCACCCCGGGAGTCGTGAGGTTCAGGGACACTTCCAATTGAACACTTGCAGCATTGGTGCCGGCGTAGGTGCTGCCATTGTAATAAGTCAGGGTGCCCAGTTCGAAAAGCTGATCAGGCGCGACGCTGAGGAAATTTTTCCCGCTGAAGGAGAGGGAATTCGGCTTGGTGTATCCGGCAGACGTCGCCGGGCTGCCAAAGGTGAAGAAGCTGTTGGACAATCCTCCCAGGAGATTGCTCGCCAGTCCGGAATCGCCTTTGGGCAATTTGAACTTGCCGCTGCTGGTGCCCCCGAAAAAGATGGTTTCGTAAACGGTGCTGGCGACGGCGCTTTGTTCAAAGTGGTCGGGATCGAGGGGAGAACTGAAGGCGCGGAGTTCGGTCGTGAGGGCCCGCGGAATGGAGATGGGCAGCCCGTTCCAGCGCTGCC
>JAYUWQ010000242.1:0-2034 GCA_043753485.1 bacterium | reverse complement strand
CAGGTGTCCTTGCTGCCGCCGCCACTTTGCATGGAGACGATGGGAATATTCGGCGAGACGGAGACCCGGGTGAGGCCGCCGGGCATGACGATGAACCGGTCGCCGGCCGCGGCGAGGTAAACCCGGAGCGCGATCGGACGGGGTTCCAATTTTTCGCCCGTCCAGATGGGAGCTTCGGAAAGAGTTATTTTTTCCTGACCGACGTAATGCTGCGGGTCCTTGCGGATGCGTTGCACGAGAGCGGCCCGGTCTTTGGCACTGAGCGTCGCGGGAAAAATGGGATTGCTCGATTTGTCGGAAAGGGCGCCCTTGATGAGAAAGGAGTCGAGATTGGCCAGGACGTGTTCGCGTTCCTTGCGCTGGCCGCACCACCAGGTGGCGGTGTTGGGGAGGAGGATTTCCTCACCGAGCAAACGACGGCACAGCGCCGGGAGAAAGGCCAGCAAAGCCGGGGATTCGGCGAGGCCCGAGCCGATGGGATTGGCCACACAGACATTGCCGGCGCGCATGGCTTCCAACAGGCCGGGAACGCCGAGGAAGGAATCTTGACGGAGTTCGAGGGGATCACAGAAGCCGTCATCGACGCGGCGGAGAATGACATCGACCGGTTGGAGGCCTTCGAGGGTTTTGATATAAACCTTGCGGTCGCGGACCGTGAGATCGCCGCCCTCCACCAGAGGGAATCCGAGATAACGGCTGAGATAGGCGTGCTCGAAGTAGGTTTCGTTCAGTGGTCCGGGCGTGAGCAGGACAATGCGGGGAACCTCCCGGCGGTGGCGATGGGGGGCCACACGGTAAAGATTGTCGCGGAAAATCCGGTAGAAGTTGGCGAGGCGCTGGACCTGGAGATCCCGGATATCGTCCGGCAGGCTGCGCGAGAGAACGATGCGGTTTTCCAGCACATACCCGGAGCCGGAAGGCGCCTGGGTGCGGTCCGCGAAACACCACCAGCGGCCATCGGGACCGCGGGCCAGATCGACCGCGTAGAGGTGGAGCCAGGTGTCCTCGGCGGGACGGATGCCCTGACAGGCGAATTGATAACCGGGATTTCCCAGCACGATCCCGGGGGGCAAAGCGCCCTCCTTGAGCAACCGCTGGGGGCCGTAAAGGTCGGCGAGGACGGCATTGAGCAGCCGGGCCCGTTGCATCAGGCCTTTTTCCAACGTGACCCATTCATGGGGCGGAATGACAAAGGGGACGGGGTCGAACTCCCACGGGCGGTCCATGCCGCGGGGGTCGCCGTAGACATTGTAGGTGACTCCGTTTTCAGCGATGGAACGCCGGGCCTGATCGGCACAGGCGGCGAGCCCGCCAGGGCCGAGGCGGTTCAGGGTGGTTGCCAGCCTTTGGTAATGGGGACGCAGCTGGCCATCGGCCGCCATCATCTCGTCCCAGACGCCGCGCGGTTTGGGATATCCGGTGAGGAGAGAGGAGGCAGTGATGGGCACGGGTTGAGGAAGCGTCTGGTGCTGGTGAAAAGGGGAAAACCCCACTACGGATCAAGCCCGGAGGGGGCAACACCGAAAGAAAGGAAATCCCCCTTAGCCACGCGGGGGAACGGCGGTGAGGCGGAGGTCGAGAGTGAGGGGATGCTCACGGGAGACTGCTGGCGGAAGAGGTTTGAGTTTTCCGGGAGTGTGGCCAAGCGGGAGGAAGCGGGAGAGGCGGCGGGCCTCGGCTTCATAACTATTCACGGGCAGGGTGGCATAGCTGAGGCCGCCGGGGTGGGAGACGTGATATTGGCAGCCGCCGAGGGACCGCTCATTCCATGAGTCCACTAGATCGAACGTCAACGGAGCCTGCACCGGGATGGTGGGATGCAGGGCTTCCGGGGGAGCCCAGGCGCGGAAACGCACGGCGGCCACGTATTCGCCCGCGGTCCCGGTGGGGTGGAGCGGGACGGTGTGGCCATTGCAGGTGATGCGGTGCCTTGGATCGGTCAGACCAGTGACTTTGATCTGGAGGCGCTCCACACTGGAGTCCACGTAACGGGTCGTGCTGCCCGCCGAATTCTGTTCGCCGAGGACATGCCAC
>JAYUWQ010000241.1:0-4977 GCA_043753485.1 bacterium | reverse complement strand
TGGTCGTGGTGCCGGCGGCGCCGGTGACGGTGCCGGCGGATGACCAGACGCCTGCCAGATCCAGGTCATATTCGATCCCGTAGATCACGCCAGGAGTGGACGGGAAGCTGAGGGTGATCTCCCCGGGATTCGGGCCCGCTGTGACGTTGGTGATCACAAAGCCCGGATCCGTGATCGTGGCCGCGGTGAGAGCCAGGCCTTCCGGTCCGCCCACCAGACGCCAGTTGCCGGTATCCGCATCGTTGTTGAAGCCACCCCTGGCGGCATACAGCTCGAAGTAGGAACCACCGCCGCCTTCAAACCAGATGAAGTCCACCTTGTGAGGGCCTTCGCTGAGCGTGACGACTGCGCGGGCATCCGAGTTGCCGGTGCCGAAACGGAAATACACCGTATCGCGCAAGGCGGGATCGATGAACGACCCTCCGGAGACGCGTTGGAAGACTCCACCGTCGATCCGCAGGGCGAATCCATCATCGGAGTGAACCCCGAACGTCCATTCGCCACCTTCGCCGGCCGGGATCTGGATCGTGGCCTTCGCCACGCCGATGATGGTGTCATCGGCTCCGGTGCTGGCGGCGTATTCGAAGTCAGCCACCTGGTAGGCTGCCGTGGCGCTGCTGGCATTGAAGAGGCCGAAGTCGGTTTGCCCGCCGTCGATGTCTGCATAGTTCAGGTAGGGCGTGGCGGTATCGGTAATGGTGCCGGCCCCGCTGATGGCGGAAGCGCGGGCATTGTAGATATTGTCACCCTGGCCCGGAACTCCGCGCACGAAGCGCAGTCCCCACGATGCGTCCCCGCCGGACGGACCGGGGAGAGTGGCCGGCAGGAAGGGCGTCGGCGCGGTCACACTGGCGGGAGTCCCCAGCAATTGCCAGGCGCTGGTGGCACCCACGGAGCCGAAACTGCCGGGAGCGTAGAAGAGCTCCCACGCGGCCCCGCCCACTCCTTCCTGAGCAAGGAAGAAGACGTCGTAGGTGCCTGCGGCCGGGACATTGAGCACCGCCAGGGTTGGCGTGTCGCTGTAGCCCGGGGCATACACTGTAGCGCTGCCCTTCGGATCGAGCGCGCCGGTTCCATTGGTGCCGGTAAACCAGGCTCCGGGCACCGTCATCGCCCATCCGTCATCCGCCAGGACCCCCAGAGTGTAGAGACCGGCCGTCGGAATGGTGATGGTGGCGCGGCTCACCGAGATGAGTTCGTTGTCGTCACCCGCTGTATTGCTGAGGAAGGGGACGTCGTTGTTGAACAATCCAAGGTAATTGCCGGTGGTTCCGTCAAGGTCGTTGAAATTGATGACGGGGGAGATGCCGTCCACCACCGTGAGACCGGTCAGGTCCCCGGAGGCCGTCGTCACCGCTCCACTCAGGTTGTTGCCATAAGTGGTGCGGATTTCGCGGACATTCCATTGGTTGGCCGGAGCCCCGGTGGGGGTTGCGGGCAGCACCGCCGGCAGGATGGGATTTTCACCACCACCGCCCACGAGGCTCCACTTGGTGCCGTTGGTGTTGTTGATGAAGTCGCCGGTCGCCCACGCCACTTCATTGAAGGCTCCGCCTCCTCCTTCGAAGTAGAGGAATTCAACCACATACTGCCCGGCCGCCGGGAATTGGTATAACCCGCGGGTGTCGCTGTTGCCGGTGCCGCCGAGGAAGGTCAGGGTCCGGGAGTCCGACGGATCGATCAAGCCGCCGCCGCTCTTGTTGATGAAGCTTCCTCCCTTGATGCGCAGGGCAAAGCCGTCATCGCTCTGCACCCAGAAGGACCGTTGCAGATCCGCCGGCGTGGTGCCGGTGATGTTCACGAGGATGTTTGCGCCCTGAATGATGTCGTTGTCGTCCGCCCCCGTATCCGTCAGGAAATTCCGGTCAAACCGGAACAATCCGCCGCCGCCCCCGTTGGTGTTCGGGTCGAAGAAGTTCATGTAAGGGGTGGTGGCGTCCGTGAAGACCGTCGGGCTGCTGAACATGTTGGCAACCCGGCCGATATCGAACGGATCAATCGCGCCGTCCCTGACTTCGCGGAGATTCCACACATCCAGCACCGGCGTGGCAGCCAGGAGATTGGCTTCCGCCAACACCGGGGTGGTCACGGTGCCGCTGGCAGTGAGGTTGATGTTATTCTGATCCCGGAAGTCCAGGCTGTAGGTATGCGAGCTCCGGTTGGTCAGCGGGGTGCCGGGCACGTAGGTGACGGTGGTCACGCTGCCGCTTTTGGTCACGGTGGTCGGGGTGACGGTGGTCCCGTCGATCGTGAGGGCATTGACACGGGACGGAATAACCACACTGCTGGTTCCGAAGTCGGTGATCCGGAAGGTGTAGCCGGTGGAGGAGGCCACCGCCTGGGTCACCGTCGCCAGGGGGGCGGGTGTGGTGGTCAGGGAAACGTTATCGAAGTGGTGGGCCTCCCACTCGCCGCCGGTGCGGGCCGCGAAGACCATGCGGCCGCCGCTGGGGACCCAGCCGGTGGCGAGGTTGTCCACCACCTTGGTGCCCTTCCAGGTCACGTCGAGACTGCCATCGTTTTTCAATTCCACGCGGAAGCGGGCCCAGCCAGCGCTGCCGATGGGACCGGTTTGCAGGGATAGCGGATCATCCACCGCTCCGTTGCGGACCGGGGCCGGCACTTCCAGCAGCACAGCGCCGTCCAGTTTGATGCTGAAGCCGACGACATCGCCGTTTCCATTGTCATAGGTGTCGAAGCCCACCGACAATCCCGTCGGCGTGCCTTCCTCGGCCGCGCCGGCGTTGAACCCGGCGCCGTCGTCGAGCGTGTTGTCGCCGGTGCGGGCGAAGTTGAGGCTGAAGCCGTCCGCCGGATTCGCGGTGCCGTTGCCAATGCGGCAGTCCACTTCAAAAATGAACGACTGCACCGCATAACCGGCATCCAGATCGGGGAAGATCACGGTGGAGGTCGTGCCGCCGACGGCGTCCGTCAGCTTCAGATATCCACCGGGATTGCCGTCGGTGGGGCGGACTTCGGGGGAGGCTCCACCGAGGGTGTAGATCGTCAGGCCGGTGGCACCGGCCGAGAAGTCATTGGTATAGGAGCCTGCGGTGAGGCAGGCGGGGATGGCGAAAAGACCGCAGAGCGATCCGGTCACCAACGCTGGGTAGCGGGTGTTTCTCATGTTGTTGGGGAGGGAGGGGGGGTTGCTGAATCTGATTAAAAATCAGGTTCAGCCGTGTTTTAACCGGATTAATATTAACGGGTTGTGAATACACTGATAAAGTCAGAACTTCTGAGCACCGTCTGATTTCCTGGCCTCCGGCGCTCTCGGAACACCCCGGCAGTTGCAAGCAACAATTCCGTTAAAAATCCTTCTTTGACAGCAGCGGGGAGCCCCGCACCCGTGTCTCATGCAAGGTTATTGAGGCCGCTCCATCAGGCGCAGGGCGCGAAATCTTTTAAAAAAGGACAGGAGCAAACCGCTGCGGCGATTTAAGTCTTTTTCCATGAAGGTCCTTTCCCTCCGTTTGCTGCTCAAGGTTGCCTGTCTTCCGTTTTTCACGATCAGTGCCGGCCTCTGCCAAACCCTGCCGCCACCCGGCAAGCCGCTGATGGAGACCACCGTCCAAGTGGAGAGTCTGGATAACGAGGCGTTTGCGGAGTGGGTTGATGGGCGGGAAATCCCGGTTTCCGGCCCGGATCAGACGGAAAAACCCGGGTGGGTGCTCTGGACGGACACCTCCCGGCCGGGGCATTCCGGCCGCAAGTTCGGCGATACCAATAAACCCGGGGTGCGGCATCTGCGGATTGGATTTAAAAATCCGGTGGCGGCAGGCAGTATCTTTGTCTGCGGGGGCGGCCGATTGAGCGTGCTCCGGCCGGAGGCGGTTTATCCGGGCGCACTGGATAATAACGGAGACTGGATGGAGGCCGCACGGATGGAAAACGGCGAAGTCACGCAGAAGGAGGTGGCCGCCGGGGAACTGGCGGTGTGGGTGCTGCCGCCGGGAACCACAACGCGTGCGCTGCGTTTTTCCCATGCCGCCGAGGCATCGGATGAGGCCTATGCTGGACATCTGGAGGGCGCTTTCGTTTCGAAAGACCGCTGGAATAACCTCTCCCCGCAGGCGCTGGCCGGCGCCGCCGCCAATCTCGCAAAAGCCGGGCTGCTGAATAACAGCCGTCGCGATACCTTTGCCGAATGGGACAATCTGAGCAGCGAGGGACGAGCTCCCGCGGGGTCGCCCGCGGTGTCACCACAACATTCGCCGCGGGTAATGCTCACCTGGCCGGAGCCGGTGCGTCTGGAGGCGGTCAATGCGATCGGTGCTGGTTTTGCTGCCGGGGAAATCCAAGCCTACACCGGACCGGCGGACCGGCATCCGCGCGATGCCGGGGACCACGACTGGCAAAGTCTGGGCCATGTGGCGGAACTGAAAAACGGTTATCCAGTTCCCCTGTGGCCCAATCTGCTCCGCCTCCGTGAGCCTATCACCACGCGCGCCCTGCGTCTGCAGATGACCGCGCCGACCACGGAGGCAGGGCATTCCCATTTGAAGGGCCGCACCAAGGAGGGAAAACGGGTGTGGCTGGGAGAGCTGATGGTGCTGCAGTCCCTCGGCGACGCCCCCTTGCAGGCCGCGCCACATCCGGTGGCCGCAGCGGAACCTCATCCTCCCATCCCGGTGCCCTTCCGGCTGGACCGGGTGGGATTTGTTACTCTCGTCATCGAGGACGATAGCGGGAAACGGGTGCGGAATCTGATTTCTGAAACCCCCTTCCCTGCGGGGAACAACGTGGCCTGGTGGGATGGCACCGATGACCTGGGCCGCGATTTGGATGCGGCCAGACACGGCGTTTACCGGATTCCGGCGCAGTTTGTGGTGCCGGGAGCCTATCAGGTGCGCGGTCTGGTGCGCGGGGAAATCGAACCCCGTTATGAGTTTCCGGTGTATGCGGACGGGAACCCGGCGTGGGAGACGGCCGATAAAACGGGCGGTTGGCTCACCAGTCACACCCCGCCGCAGGCCG
>JAYUWQ010000240.1:0-2038 GCA_043753485.1 bacterium | reverse complement strand
ATGAAATTGCTTCCCACAACCTCCCTTATCCTCCTGCCCTTGCTCGCCGCCGTGGTGGCCGTGGCGCAGCAGGACACCCAGCCGCCTGCCGCTGCGCTCCCCTTGCCACAGGAGGAGGGATTTGTCAGCATTTTCGATGGCCAGTCGCTCAAGGGATGGCATGTCAGTGCCCGGAGTGGGCATTCCAACACCAGCAAAAATACCAGCGGTGGCCGGTGGGTGGTGGAAAATGGCGCCATCATCGGAAGTCAGGATGTTCCCGGCAATGGAGGTCTGGTGATGACGGATGAGGAGTTCACCGACTTCGAGGTGGCCATCGAGATGAACAATGATTTCGGCCCGGACAGCGGACTGTTCCTGCGCAGCACCGAGGACGGCAAGGCGTGGCAGGCCATGATCGACTATCACGCCGGTGGCAACCTGATGGGCATCTACGGGGAAGGGCTCGGCGGCAAACCCCACCTGAGGAACTACAGCTTCACCGGCAAGGTTACGGAGATCACCGACCAAAAAACCGGCGAGCCTCCCACTCCGCTGCCGGTCAAACCGGCGAGCTGGCCTTGGTTCTGGCGCGCCGGGCAGTGGAATGAACTGCGCGCCCGCATCGAAGGCAATCCGCCCCACATCACCACCTGGATCAATGGCGTGAAAATCATGGAATGGCAGGAGACCGAAATCCGGCATCAGGAAAAAGGCCGCATCGCCCTGCAGGTCCACGGGGGTGGAGACCACACCAAAGAATTTGTGCGATACCGGAATATCCGCGTGAAGCGGCTCAAGTAAGGGATCAGCCGGCTTCGCCGGCCTTGGCTCCGGCCAGCTTGGCGGCGCGTTCGGTCAACTCGATGTGGAATTGCTCAGGCGTCGGAGCCTCACCGGTTTGGCGGGTGCGGCCGAACCAGGCACTGAAGGTTTCTCCCGCGTTGCGTTCGGCTTTGTAGGCCTCCAGATAGGGGCGGACCGTGGCGGCAATATCACCGCGGATCACCACTTTCTGCTCGAGGCCGGCGAGGCGGTCGCCCGCGATGCTGCCGCCGACGAAGAGCGCGTATTTGTTGGGAGCCCGGCCCACAAAACCGAAGTCGGCATTGTAGGGACGGCCGCAACCGTTGGGGCAGCCGGTCATGCGCACGAGAATCGGGTCGTTTTCCAGGCCGAGCTCGCGGAGGATGGTGTCGAATTCATCCAGCACGCCGGGCAGGGCGCGTTCGGATTCGGACAGGCTGAGGCCGCAGGTGGGCAGGGCCACGCAGGCGTGGGCAACGCGGCGGGTGGCCGTCATGCCATCCGCGTGCGGCACGGCGTGTTTGGCGAGGATGGCATCGACGGTGGCCTTTTGTTCCGGGGCGACATCGGCGATGATGAGATTCGTGTTCGGCGTGACGATGAAGGGCAGACCGAGATCGCGGGCGATTTCATTGAAGGCGTCCAAGTATTGGGGGCCGCCCTCCTCACGGTTGGTGATGCGGCCCATACTGATGTAAACGGCGCAGAACAGCTTGCCGTCGCCCTGTTCGAACCAGCCGAGGTTGTCTTCGACCGTGGCGAAATTGAGCGGTTTGGCGGGGAAGATTTCGATGCCGGGGAGGCGGCTCACCACTTCGGCGCGGAAGCCGTCGATGCCCATGGTCTGCACGGTGTATTTCATCCGGGCGTTCTTGCGCTCGGTGCGGTTGCCGTGGTCGCGCTGGGTTGTGACGATGGCTTCGGCGGCATCCACCACGTTCTCCCGCTTCACGTAGAAGAGCGGCTGGGCGAGGAAGGGCCGGGTACTCAGCTGGCCGTGGCTCATGCCGAATCCACCACCCACCGTGACCGTGTAGCCTTCGACTTTGCCGTCCACGACGTGAGGGATAAAACCAAGGTCCTGGGAGAAGACGTCCACATCGTTCTGCGGCTCGATGGCGATGCCGACCTTGAATTTCCGCGGCAGGTAGAGCTTGCCGTAGATAGGATCTTCAGAGGCCTTTTCGTCCTTGGCGATGGTCTTGGCGCGGACGTCGGGGTTCACGTCCACCTGGGCCCAGTCGAGATCGAT
>JAYUWQ010000239.1:0-4985 GCA_043753485.1 bacterium | reverse complement strand
AGGGCAACGATGGTGTAGGTCCGGGTGGTTGTTCCATCCTCCGCCGCCACCACCGCCTTGATCGTAGTGTGCCCATAATTCAGCGCGATAGCTCCGCTGCTGGTGCCGGAGTCCACCATCAAGCCATTCACCCTGATCCCGTTGATGGTGCCTCCACTGGTCGGCGTGATGGCAAGCAAGGACGTGCTGCCAGGGACAACAATGCTGTAGCTCAGCGTTTCGCTGGTAAACGGAGGCACCAATGTTCCGGCGCTGGGAATGATATCGGAAAGAGCCGGAGGGGTAAGGAAGGTCCGGTTGGTCCCCTGCATCAGACCAAGGGTATTGTCCTGACGCACCCGGTAATGATAGACCCGGCCCGGAGTCAGGCCGGTGATCACCGCGCTGACCGCCGTGTTGCTGCTGCCGGCGACCGGCAAGGGAGCGGCGTTGGCGGTGAAGCCGTAACCCGCGGTCGGACCGTATTCGAAAGTGACGGTGGCACTGCCCCCTCCGGCATTGACCATGCCCTGAACGGTGGTCCCGCTGGAATAGAGGGAACTGATATCTCCAGTGATGGCTGCGGGCGGAAATGTGGCCAGAGCCAGAATGTGGCTGGCGAATGCCCCCGAAGCCAAGGCTGCCAAACGTCCTTTGGGAGGATGCGGGATGGAAGTGGCCTCCACCGGCACGGCACTGTTTGCCGTGCTGTAGTTTCCGAACTGACCGTTAGCATTGCTCCCCCACGCCGCCAACGTGTCGTCCGAACACAGTGCCAAACTATGATAGACACCGGCCGAGACCATGGTCACGGTCCGGCCCGAGAGCACGCCGGCAACACTCACGACCTCCGGCGAAGAGCTGTGGGTTGCTTTATTATTACCCAACTGGCCATCGCGGCCAAATCCCCACGCTACGACCCTGCCGTCCGAGCAGAGCGCCAGATTGTGGACCAATCCCGCCGAGATCATGGCCACGGTCTTGCCCGCAAGTGCGCCGGAAGTGTCTACCAGCACCGCCGCGGGGCTATGGGCAAAACCACCATTGCCCAACTGGCCAAATTCGTTCGATCCCCACGACGCCACCGTCCCGTCGGAACATAACGCCAGGCTGTGATACCCGCCCGCTGTCACCGCAACCACCGTTTTCTCCGAAAGCGCCGCGGAAGTATCCACCGCCAGCGGCACGCTGCTGATTATCGTGCTGTTAATGCCCAACTGGCCATCTTCGTTCGATCCCCATGCCGCCACCGTCCCGTCCGAACATAATGCCAGATTATGTTGCCCGCCCGCCGCCACCCCTGTCACAATTCTTCCCGAAAGCACCCCGGAAGTATCCACCGCCAGCGGCACGCTGCTGTTTAGAGTGCTGTTATTGCCCAACTGGCCAAATTCGTTCGATCCCCACGACGCCACCGTCCCGTCGGAACATAACGCCAGGCTGTGATACCGGCCCGCCGCCACCGCGACCACCGTTTTCCCCGAAAGCGCCACGGAAGCATCCACCGCCACCGGCACGCTGCTGCTTGCTGTGCTGTTGTTGCCCAATTCGCCGCGATCATTCGTTCCCCATGCCGCCACGGTGCCGTCTGAACATAACGCCAGACTATGGGCTTCCCCAACAGCCAACGACAGGATTGTTTTCCCGGAAAGAATCCCTCCTGAAAACACATCGACTGCTCCTGACCGGTTCGTCCGGGTGTTGTCGCCAATCTGCCCCCTGCTGTTTGCCCCCCACCCCTTGGCCGCCGTGCCGCGCCATTGAAGCACCAGGTCCTTTCCCGATCCTCCGTAATAATTAGCCACGAAGAGGTAGGTAAATCCGGCGTAGGTCAGTCCGATCTCCTGACCCTGAGCCAGATTGCCGAAAGTGCCCTCGATGAAGGCCGGTCCGGTGTTCTTCACCACGATCAACCGGGTGGCGGTGGAGGGATCGAAGTTGAGGGTAATTTCCACCGTCTCCCCAGCGGCGGCGAACCCGTTGGCCGTCAAACCCACATCGCCCGGCGCGTTAAAAGCGACATGCACGGCGGCGGTGGCGGAGTGCAGCCCCGTCAGCAGGGCCACGACAAGAACCATGAAAACGGTGAGGGTGGAGCGGGGCGGCACAGGGCTTTAGTGGTTGGATATCGTAGAGGCAGGATAATTTGAGCTTCTACCAAGATCAACGAAAATGAGCCGTTCAAATGAACCATTCGAATCAGGGCCAAGGCACTGCCAACCTCAACCGGGTGCCTGCGCCAAGCCTGGAGATGATATCCAAGCGGCCGCCCAAAGTCTCGGCGCGCTGTTTCATCCCGGTCAGGCCTGCCCCGGACACAAGCGCGCCGGGATCAAATCCGCGGCCATCGTCCTCCAGTTCGAGGGTGAACTGAGTGGCATCGCCCCCGAGCCGTACTACCGCCCGCCCGGCCAAGGCATGGCGCATCAGGTTATGCAGCGCTTCCTTGAAAACCAACAATACCTGGCGCTTGAACTCCAGGGGCAGCGCCCGGCCCTGCACCGCCGGGTCGACCGTGAATTCATGCGGCACCGCGGCCAGCATGGATGCCGCCGTTTCCCGCAACCGCTGCGCCAGATCGCCCAGGGTCCGGGTCTCGGGCCGGATCAGCCAGACGATGTCCCGCAGACTCTCCGTGACCTCGCGCGACAGGTGATTGATCTCCGAAAAATCCTGACGTGCCTCCTCGGGGTGGGATTGTTTGGAGCCGGCCATCTGACTGAGCAGCGCGATGGTTCCCAGCCCGCTGCCGATTTCATCATGCACATCGCGCGCGATGCGCTGGCGCAGCGCCTCCAGTTCGCGCCGCCGTTCCCGGTGATTCCGTCGCAGGGCCCAGCCGATGCCGAGAGCGGAAAGGCAGGCGATGCCCAGCACCCAGGCGGCAATGCGGGCGATGATCCGGCGCGTCAGATCCTGACGTAATTCGGGGAGCGCCGCCAGCCGCACTTCCTTCTGCCTCCGTTGCTCCAGCCCATCCAGATAGGCCGGCCAGGTCGCCACCTGGCGCTGGCTGGTGAAGCCATCGGTCAAAAAGCGGGTGGACCATCGTGGGGTTTCCCGGCTGTCCGCCGCTGTCACCGGCTGGTCCGCCGCCACATTTTTCCCGCCACTGAATACCTCCAGTTCCGCCAGTGCGAAGAGATAGTCATTGAACCGTTCGCTGAGCTTGAGGGCGGTCAGCCTGACATACCGGAAGGAGGTGCCTGCCACGGGTTGCACCACCGGGTTTTCATAAGGATTGGCAAAATCGAATTTCGTCCACTCCCCTAGAACCACCGGCTGGGTGAACCCCGCATCGGCCGACGCTTCCAGCCGCCAGCGCACCGGGAAACCAAACCCCCGCCGGGCGGGAAACTCCACCGCCCGCGCGGGGAACAGCCGCACTTCATCCACCGGCCACTCCTGGCCCAGATCCACCTGGACCCACTTGGGCGCCTGCGGGCTGCGTTCGGGCAGGCTTTGAAATCCCTCGGATATGGAAGCCAGGATCCCGCTCGGGGCGCCCACCACACTCACACTGTCCACCAAATTCATTACCGACCAATTCCGCGGGGTCTCGTCGGTATCGGTGGCCCGGATCGCTTCGCGCGGGAGCCCTGCGGCCAGATTCCGCGTCCCCTCCAGCACCATCAATTCACCCAACGCCAACAGGCTGCGGCCATTGCGTTCCCAAAGTTTGACGGCCGTTACCCTGACATAACGGGCGCTGAGGCCTTCCTCCAGTTCAACCGAGACCGGCCATGGCCCGGGATTGGGGAAATCCGCGCCGGTTTGGTCGGCCACCAGCACCGCATCCTCGAACGAAGGTTCGTCGGCCACTTCCACCCTCCAGCGGACGGGAAATCCATAACCTGCGCCCGGAGCGGCATCGACTGCAAAATCGGCGGGGATCAGCACCACCCGGTCGATCCGTTGCCTCGACCCCAGATCCAGCCGGATCACCCGGGTGGGAGGCAGGCGGTTGCCGCCACCCGCCTGCGGCCGGAGATTGCGCCTGACGGGCGCCGGTTTGCTGGAATAGCCAATCCGTTCGGTCTGCTGATCTGGAAACAAGGCGGGCAGTCCCGCCATCTCCTGCTTCAGGCGCTTTTCCTCCTGTTCCAGCCCACGCAATTCCGCACTGAACCATTCGGTCACGCCGCCTTCATGGCCCGGGCCGCCACAGCCCGCCAGCAACGCCGCCGCCAGCAGAGCAGCGGCCCTGGTGCAGGGTGGTCTGGTAAGCCTCAATGGGTTCATGGAAGGGCAGCATGATTGAAGCATCACCGGAATGAAACGCCGGAACGGGGGCATCTCGGATTCAGTCGGGGGCCGGGCGGTCCCGGGGTCACTTGCGTTTCACGGCATACCCCGCGAGGTCGTAACTGAATTGACTGGCCGGAAAGACCGGATTTTCCTGCAACCCGGTCACGGTATTATTGATCCACGATCCATCCCGCAGGTGAATCTGCATGGCCCCGAGGCGGCGGGTTTGCTGGTTCAGCGACAGCACCAGCTTCCGCACCGCAAATGAACTGCCCTCGCCCGCCGGTTTCACTTCCACGGTGTCCCAGCCGTCCGCACTGGTGATTTCCGTCACTTCAAAACGCCGCTGGAATTCCTCAAGACTCGCCGGAAAACCCGCCCTTAAAAAGGCGATGCCCTGACCGGCATCCTCCCGTTCCACCGCTGCTTTGGAATACACTTCGGCCGTTTTTTTCATGGGATAAATCACCGAAAACTCGTCTGCCTGATTCATCACCGCCACCAGCTTTGGCGGATCTCCGGCCTGCCACCGGAACGCACCGCCCCGGACAAACCAGAACCGCCCCGCGCTCTCCAAGGGCTTTTTGACGGTCCGCAAATGGCGCTCCTGTTTGACATCCACGATCAAACTCTTCACCCCCGCCTGCTGCGCAATCCACGCTTTCACGGGAGTCAGATCCGGGGCTGCCAAGGCTTGGGCGCCCAGGGCAGACATGAGTCCGGCGATTATCACATATTTTGCAAACTGACCAGTCATA
>JAYUWQ010000238.1:0-2041 GCA_043753485.1 bacterium | reverse complement strand
ACTGCCCAACGGCACATACGTCACCGCGGGAGATCCCCCGCCGCCCACCGCATCCGAGCGCCGCCAGGAGCCGCCCAGATTGTTGTCCAGCGCGGGATGGATCAGTTCGATGGAATAATTGGGCGGGTCCCCCACCGTCGGCCACGGAAACCCCCGGCCGTAGGCCACCTCATCCACCGTCGTTCCCGCTGTGGAACGCAGCGTGATCGCCTCGCCGCTGTTCCGCAGTTGCCCGTAAACCGGCGGCACTACGCCCGCATTCCAGCTGAAGACCCCGGCCCCGCTGACCCCCCATTTGCTTTGCAGGACCGCCGGATCCTCACAAACCACCACAAACCCGCCCGGCGCCACCACCGTGCCCGCCGGAAACGTCAGGGCAATCCCCTCGCTGAAATAACACCCGGACAGATCCTGCGGCTGGGTCCCCGGATTGTGCAGCTCAATGTATTCACTGTGTACTGTGGGATCATCCTCATCGTAGTGGATTTCATTGATGACGACCAGTTGGGCATGGGCAGTCCCAAAGAGGAACGGGAACAAAGCCGCCACGCGGCTCACCTGGGGGATTGTGAACATTCCGTCACTCTGCCCCGGAAGCCCGGGATTAAGAAAGCACGAAAATGCCTCATCCGCCAAAACCCGGGATCCCCCTACGCCACTTGACCAAAGGAGAACTGCCCTGTCTCCAGCATGCCAAAAAATAATTGTCGGATTCCTGCGGTCGCGTGGTTCTATATGGAAATGCTGTCGTTCATGAATGCCCCCGATCCCTCCCCTGACGACCTGACGCTGCTGCGTGACTACGCGAAGTGCGGATCCGAACGGGCCTTTGCGGAGCTGGAGGGGCGCCATATGCCGCAGGTTTATGCGGCGGCGCGGCGGCGCGTGAACGGCGACCGGGCGCTGGCGGCGGATGTGACGCAGACGGTTTTCACGGATGAACGGACCATTTGCCATCTCTTTACAAATTCCTGACACTCTGCTCAGCAACCGTCCGACCCTTGACGACATGAAACTCCTTCGACATATCATCACCATTGCCTGCCTCGCCGGCACTTTTATCGCTAACGCTGGCGAGCAACCCGCCACCGAAGCCAAATGCGTTCTCAATCCACCAACCAATGCGGAACTGCAACTTCTCCAGGGAACATGGGAAGGAGGCGTAGTGGACGATAAGGGGACTTCCAAAACTCCTGATTTCCAAGAAACCGGCAAGCGAAAGCCCGGTGAAGTTGATTTGGATTTTTTGAAAACTGGAGTTTTGGAAAGCCCCCCCCGGTCGCACGGAAAAATCACCGTCACGATCACCGGCAATTCCCTCCATTTTCACCGGGACGCGAACTTTTGGTGGGATACGACAATTACACTGCCAGCAGGCACAAACCCAAAGCAGTTACACGCCACCATCAAAGGTTGTCCACCACCAGCTGATAGCATCGGCCAAGTGGTCGTCGCCATCTTCAAAATTGAGGACGGGACATTGACCTTGGCCACGGGTAACGGTGACGGAGAGGCGCCAAAGAGCTTTGAAGCCGCCGAGAATCGCTACGAACTCCGGAAGGTTCCCCCTCAAAAGAAGAATACCGAACCACCCAAAATCAAATGAACCGGAACTGCCTGAATGACCATGGAAGGGCGGGCAGTCGCAAGTCCTTGCCTCTTTTCAAGTATCCCGGACGCGAGATGCCGTAAATCTATTTACCCGCTGGAAGAATGACTGCCGGAAAAATAATTGTCGGATTCCGGCGGTCGCGCAGTTCTGAATAGTGGAACTTTCTCTATGAACGCCGCCGACCCCGCTATTGATGACCAGACGCTGCTGCGTGACTACACGGAGTGCGGATCCGAGCGGGCCTTTGCGGAGCTGGTGCGGCGTCATCTGCCGCAGGTGTATGCGGCGGCGCTGCGGCGGGTGAATGGCGACCGGGCACTGGCGGCGGATGTCACGCAGACGGTTTTCACGGATTTCGCACGGAAGGCACCGGCCCTGATCCGCATCCGGGTACCGGGCGGCTGGCTGCACCGGCACACCGGTTTTACC
>JAYUWQ010000237.1:0-4993 GCA_043753485.1 bacterium | reverse complement strand
CCTCCTGCTCAATTACCAGCCGAGCGCCACTTTTTTTGATACTTCCGACAAGGCAGCCGGAGCCGTGCTGGTCAAAAACCCCAAAATCGAAGCCCAAGCCAAGCTGCTCGTGACCCTGGAATGGAAGGATCCGGCGGGCAAAGCCCAAAGCGCCCGCCTCGAATCCCTGCTGCTCAATCTCGATCAGAAAGCCCCCGCCACCCCCGGCCCCTTCATCTATACCGGCTCCATGCTGATGGAAGACGGGGTGTTCATGGCCAAGGAAACCGGCTCCATCCTCGCCCTGTATGCCGACGCCGCCGCCCTGCTGAACAATCCCCGGCAAGGCAACGAAAATGACGACAATTGGGTAGCCGATAAATCCAAAGTCCCGCCCAAAGGCACCGCCGTCACCGTCACCCTGACTTCCCCGCCGAAGTGACGGCCCCTCCTACTCCCTATCCTGAATCATCAATCGTAAATCATCCATGAAACGCCGTCTCTTCTCCACCGCCGTCCTCGCGCTCTGCACGCTACTGCCGCAGGCCGCACCTGCCCAGGGCGATATCTCCCTGAAAAACGAAGTCCAGGCCGCCATCAATAAAGGCGTCCGTTATCTGGTTTCCCGGCAGAACAAGGAGACCGGCTCCATCGGCGATCCCGATTACCCCGCCATGACCGCCCTCGCTGTCATGGCCATGCGCGGCAATCCCGAAACCGACCAGGACACCCTCACCCCCGAGGCCAAAAAAGCCTACACCTGGCTGCTCGAGAACCAGAAGGAGGACGGCGGCATCTACGCCAAATCCCTTCCCAACTATAACACCGCCCTCGCCCTCACCTCCCTGACCATGGCCCCTGGCGAACTCTACCGCGAGGCCACCATCAAAGCCCGCCGCCTGATCATCGCTGGTCAATACGACGACAACAAGGACGGCCAGATGAACCATCCGCAGGACGGCGGCATCGGATACGGCAGCAAGCCGCCCACCGACATGTCCAACACCCACCTCGCGCTCGAGGCCCTCCACCTTTCCCAGAAGCTCCTCGCGGACGACCCCGACCGGGAGAAACAGGAACCCAAACTCAACTACGCCGCTGCCATCCAATTTGTAAGCCGCTGCCAGAACCTCACCGCCACCAACGACCAGTCGTGGGCCAGCGATGACAAGAATAACAAAGGCGGCTTCGTTTACCGGCCCGGCGACAGCAAGGCCGGCACTGAGGACCTCGGCAACGGCAAGACCGCGGTCCGTTCCTACGCCAGCATGGGATACGCCGGCCTGCTCTCGTTCATCTACGCCGAACTCAAACCGTCCGATCCCCGCATCACCGCCGTCAAGGAGTGGCTGGCCGCCCACTACTCCGTCACCGAAAACCCCGGCATGGGCGCGGAGGGCCTTTATTATTACTATCACACCATGGCCAAGGCGCTCAATCTCGCCGGCATCCAGGAAATCACCAGGCCCGACGGCACCAAGGCCAATTGGCGGCTCGACCTCGCGAAGCAGCTCTTCAACCTGCAGAACATTGACGGTTCCTGGTCCAATCCCAATGGCCGCTGGATGGAAAAAGACCCTGACCTCTCCACCGCCTACGCCGTGCTGGCCCTCGAACACCTGATCCGCGGGTTGTAATTCAGCCGGGATTTTTCCGGGCCGGAGCCCGCTTCACCGCCGGCTTTTTCGCGGCTTTGGGATTCGGCGGCAATGGCTTCAGCACGTTCGTTGTCTTCGCCGCGGTGGAGGCTTTCCGCGCCCTGCCCAAGGACCCGGCCAGGTATTTCCAGCCCTTCGGGGCCTTGATGCCCGCACTGCTCCAGGGGGCTCCCTGCTGCACCCAGGTGCGGCGCCATTGTGCCGGAGTGATCCCCCGGTCATCGTCATCCACCCCATACTGATACCCGCAGGCCGGGCAGATTTCATAGGATCCTCCTCCACTGGGGGAGTGCGGCGGTTCCTTCAACTTAGGCCAGGCACAGACAAGACAGGTGTAGGACATGAGAGTTGAATCAAGGGTATGGATTTACCGGGGAAGGTGCCGCAGCCGCACGGGTTTGCCGGGCTGACGGTTGAAGTAATCAGCACTGTGGGGTTTGAAAAAAGTCTTGGTGGTGAAGTTGGGGTTATAGGCCGCAAAGGTGCGGGTTTTCCCGTCCCACACCCGGACCGTACCGTCACTTTCGTCCTGTTTAGCGGACAAACCCTCGTCCTTGGCCTGTTGGAGGAAAAGCCAGGCCTTCGCTGCATAGTCGTCCGCGTTGGCTGCCCCGAAGTCTCCCCCATGCCGGTTGAAATGATCCGGCAAAGAATACCGGTCGCCCCAGGTTTTCGCCGCAGGAGGCACCGCATAAAGCACCTTTCCAGCCGCGGGCACTGGTGGCGTGGACGGTTTATCCACCGGCTTGGCCGATGGACCGGCCGGAGTCCTGGGCGCGGGAACCTCTCGAGCCGCCGCCCCGGCGGGCGCCGCGCCCTTGGTCGTAAACGCCCCTTCCTTGAGGGATTTCCTGGCGGTGCCGATGCTGTAAAAATACTGGGTGCCCGGCAGCAGCCCCACGGCCTGCACCGCATGCCGCAATCCCACTCCTCCCTGCACCCTGTGGTTATAATGGTTCTGATTTACTCCCAACTTCAGCTGCGTCCCGCACTCCACATCGGTGCTCCACTCGAAAGCGGCTGTAGTTTCCGAAACTGCGATCACCGGCCCCTGCGTCACCTCCACCGCCGGGGCCGCACCCACCAGCCCCAGCAGCAGAACCAGCAGGAGGGGCAGAAATTTCGGGATTCTCATGGGCGGCTACGGAAACCCACTTGTCCGGGATCGTGAATTTTTTTCAAGCCGGCACGCTGGAATCCACCCGGGCTGCATTCAGCTAAATTCCACTTTCCATTCCAGCAGCCCCGCCGTAACCGCAACGGATGAACCATTTTCCCAGCCTGCATATTCTCAGCGGTACCGCCCACCCGGCACTGGCCGACCGCATCAGCGAATACCTAGGCGTGAAACGGACAGATGCGACCGTCACCGCGTTCCCGGACGGGGAAACCTTCGTCAAAATCAACGAGAATATCCGCGGCGGCGATGTCTTCATCGTGCAGCCCACCTGCCCTCCGTCTAACCACAACATCATGGAACTGCTCATCATGGTCGACGCCGTGCGGCGTGCCAGTGCGGAGCGCATCACGGCCGTGATCCCCTTCTTTGGCTACGCCCGCCAGGACCGGAAGGAGCAGTCCCGCGTGCCCATCACCGCCAAGTTGGTGGCCAATCTGTTGACCGCCGCCGGCGTCCAGCGCGTCCTCACCGTGGATCTCCATGCCGGTCAGATTCAGGGATTTTTTGACATCCCGGTGGACCACCTCTACGCGGCCCCCGTCATCCTGAAACACGTCCGCGAAATCGGACTTGGAGATGACCAGGTCGTCGTCGTCTCCCCCGATGTCGGCGGCATCAAAATGACCCATTCCTTCTCCAAGGCCCTCGGCTCCAGCTTCGCTATCGTCGCCAAACACCGCACCAGCGCCACGGAAGTGGAGGCCCACAATCTAATCGGTGAAGTCGATGGCCGCGATGTCCTCCTGATTGACGACATGACGGAAACCGCTGGCACCCTGACTGCGGCTGCCCGCCTCCTCAAGGAACGCGGTGCCCGCCGGATCTACGCCGCGGTTTCCCACGCCATCCTCAACGAGATCGCCGTCAAACGCCTCGCGGAAAGCCCCATCGAGCAACTCATCTGCACCGACTCCGTTCCCATGGCCAAAGGCGAAAAGGTCACCACGCTCGGCATCGCGGACCTCCTCGGCGAAGCCATCCGCCGCATCCACGGCGGTGAAAGCGTGACCTCGCTCTTCAAGGTCTGACTGCTGGCGCAAGGGCTGGTTTTCCCTTGAGGAGAACCACGTCTTTTCTCCGGCTCAACGGATCCAGGTCAAGGTCGCCATCACCGGCGAATGATCGGAGCCGAAGTTGTCCCCGTGCACCTGCCAATCCAGCACCCCCAGGAGCCCACCGGTCAGGATGTGATCAATCGGCAGCACCCAGATGCCGCTCTGCCAGGTCGGCTCCAGTCCATGCCCCATCGCGGCATCACGCAACCCGCCCCGCTCCAGCAACCGGTCGAACCATGGCGAAAACGGGGTGCAATTGAAGTCTCCCAGCACCACCGCCGGTCCCGCCGCGGCGGCGGCAAAATCAGCCGCCCGGTCCAGCTGGGCATTGCGTTCATGGAAACGATATCCTCCCCGCGGCGTGCGCGGATGCATGCCCATGACCCTGACATTTCCGGAGGGCGTCTCCACCGTACAGCCGATCCAGGGCCTTTCCTCTCCGCGCGAAATACCGGCGGGCTCCACCCGGGTCAAAGGCCAGCGGCTCAGCAGCCAAATGCCAGCGGCTCCATTGCGCGGCTCACAAATCTGGTGTGGCCACCGGGCACTGGCTTCCTTCAGATATTTCGCCCAACCGGGATTGACCTCGGTAAGCAGCAACACATCCGCCGGACAATCCTTCAGCCAGGTCAAACCCCGCTCCCGCTCCGGATTGGAGGAATGCACATTCCATGAACCCACCACCAGCGGAGTTCCGATCCCCGTGGAAACCCCGCCGGACCGGTAGTAACGCAGGACCGCCGGCAGCGCGGCGACCAACAGTACCACCGCCACCAGGGCCGGGAGCCACGCTTTCCTCACCGTCCACCAGATCAGCAGGCCCAGCAGCGCTCCTATCCAATAAAACCTGACATGGGTCAGGCGCTCGATGAAACTGCAGTGCAGCCCCCACGGAGCGGCCGCGATCCCCAGAAACGCCAGGCCCAGGGTTCCCCACGTCACCCCCTTGATCAAAAGACCGGGCATACGGCGAAGCAGACGGGACGGAACTGGCATCAAGACCGGTAAGGAACATCCTGGATTGATTCAAACGGATAGAGTCCATCCGGCCCCAATAACCGGCGTGAACCCGGGATTCATCGAAAGCCTGCGGATTCACCAACTTCACTGGATTTCGTGAC
>JAYUWQ010000236.1:0-4993 GCA_043753485.1 bacterium | reverse complement strand
CATCATCGAAAAACGAAAGGGCATTGGAGTCGAATCCTGACTTCAGTGCCCGGATGCCGGTCTCGATCCCGGCCATGGTGTCCAGCACCCGGACCAGGCGCGCCTCGTCGCCTGCGACCACCAGTTCCATCGCGGCCGGCTCCACCTTGCTGAAGTCAGGCGCCGGGCCCGGCAGGGACTCGAGGGTGTAGCTCCTGAATCCCACCCGCAGGCTGCAGACGACAAAAAACATCAGACCGGCGGCCACACATCCCGTCAGGATCACCAGACGGAAGGCCGGGCTTTCACGCAGCTTCTGCCGCTTCGCCGGGATCGGCGCCCGCAGGGAGGCATATTCATCGCTGAGGCGGCTGAGCCGGCCGCGCAACTTGCTTTGGGTGGCCCGCAGTTTGTGCAGCACCCCACGTTTGAACAACAGGCGGCATTCATCCCGCCAATCCCCCGCCACACAAGCCAGGGTGCGGAAATAACGATACGCGAAAAGCCCGGCGAAGGGCGTGGCCAATACCCAGAACCAGGCCACCCAGGGAAGAAAGTAACCCCTCAGCAGCCACCAGGTGAAGCCATACCAAAGGGCAAAAACCGGCACCCCGACCGCCAGCCGCGAGAGCGCCATGGTGGTGGCTCCGGTTTGCGGCAGAAAGTGCACGATCAATCGTTCCACCGCCAGCGGCAGCGCATTCTGAATGACCCCGCCCAGCACCGGAATCAGACCAAAACCCAGGCTCAGGGTCCGCCAAAGCAGACGCCCCACGCGACGGGGGCCGTTCACATTGACCAGATCCGACCCCACCCGCAGGCCCTGCGCCTTCAGCTGGAGCCGATGCACCACCAGAGCCCGCCCGATGCTGTCGACCTTGTCAGGCTGCGTCTTCCGGAAATGATTCAGGGCATCGGCCACGCTTTTGCGCTGCTGCAGCGAGAACACCTTCTCATCGCTGGAGGATTGAAGGGCCGGATCCAGCAGTTCCAGATCCTCCAGGAAGGGCTCCAGCTCTTGATCGTCCAGATGAATGATGACACCGCGCAGGCGGTGGGCGATTTCCCGGGTGAGCAGACGACGGCCCTCGGCGGTTGATTTGGCCTGGGCCAACAGCGCGGCGACGTCGATCGGCTTGCCGACCTCGATCCAGACCGCGCTGCCAAAGACTCTTTTGTCGTCGTAATTGATCCCTACCGGAACCACCTGCAGCCCTGCGGCCCCTGCCTCGAGGGCCTGTTGAATCAGGCGCGCCGTGCCCCCGGGAAGTTCGGTCAGGGTCCGCGAATCATGCGATTTCCCTTCCGGGAAGATGCCAATGGCGGCACCGGCGGCGAGTGCTTCCGCGGCATTCGTCAGGCTCTGGAGACTGCGGCGGACCTGGGTGGGATCATCCACCGGCCGGTGGACCGGGATCATGCCCACCCACCTCAGGAGCCTTCCAAAAAGCGGTATCTCAAAAAGAGGCGCCTTGGCCAGGAAGCGGACGCGCCGCCCGGCCGCCAGGCCCACCAGGACCGGATCAATCAGCGAGTTCGCATGGTTCGCCACCAGCAGCAGCGGCCCCGAGGGCGGGAGATGGTTCCGGCCGATGATCCGGATGGGCGAATAATAAAACCACACGATCAACCTGCCGAATTTGATCAGGGCGTTGGCGGTAGATTGAGAGAGTGATGTCATGGCGCCAGCCTTGGATTTTTGTGGTGCCAGCCCCGGAAAAGGGGACTGGTATTCAGGATAAATTCAAAGAAGGAGAGGCTGGGGATGGAACCGGCGGCAGCGTCTGCCCAGGCGCAAAAAAGGGCCGGACCGGAAAACCACCTTCCATGACAGTCACAAGAGGTCGTATATCGTGAACCCGGGCGCTACGCCATGAAAAAGAAACTGCTGTGCCTGCCCGCCGCGGGCCTGTGGCACGCCCAGACTATCCGTCTGCCGGACCCGGCCAACCGCCTTCCGTCCGGCCGGATCCGGAGACTGTCCACATTTCCCAATCATTTCGTTGGTCATTAAGTAATTATATGGTAATTTCAACAATTACCATGAATTCAAGGTATCAAATCCAAGGAGAAATCAACCAAGGCGGGGTCGGCATCGTCCTGCGGGCATGGGATACCCGGCTTCAGCGCACCGTGGCCATCAAGCGCTTTCTCCCCCCGGATCATCGCTCCGACGGGGGAGCGATTGATCCTGATCTGATGCGCGAGGCGACCGTGCTTTCCGCCATGCAGCATCCCAATATCGTCTCGATTTATGACGTTTTGCCGGACGACCCCGGGGGCCCCTGTGTTGTGATGGAATACCTCAACGGCAAGGATCTTGAGCAAGCGGTCACCGAAGCGGCCATCACCGTTGAAGACTTTTACAAAGTGGCGGAGCAAACCCTCGACGCCCTCAGCAACGCCCACCGGCTCAACCTGTTGCACCGGGACATCAAACCCGCCAACATCCAGATTACCTGGCTGGCCAATGGCACCTTCATCTGCAAGTTCGTCGACTTCGGCCTGGCCCGTTTCTTTGAAAAGCCGTCGAAACAAACCGTCCGCCCGGATGGTACAGTGATGGGTTCGGTCTTTTACATGGCTCCGGAACAGCTTGAACGCGGCCCCCTGGATGGCCGGGCTGACCTGTATTCCCTCGGATGTGTCTTTTATTACTTGCTCTCCATGCACCGCCCCTTCGAAGGGCAAACGGTGCAGCAGGTCATCGCCGCCCACCTCGCCAACAGCTTCCGTCCGCTCCGCCACTACCGCCCCCAGCTTCCCGGGCCGCTTCATGAGTGGGTCCATTGGCTGATGGAGCGCCGGGCAGAGCAGCGTCCGGCCGATGCCGCCGCCGCCCTCGCCGTCCTGCGGCGCATCCAGCTCGGCCAACCGCCGGCATGGCCCGGCGGCCCCCGTCCGACCCGCCGGACCGCGGTCATTCCCGGTCCTCCTACGGGTGCACGTCCAGCCGTCAAACCCCGCCGCCGACCCGCCCCCCTCCGGTGGTTGGTGCCCGCGCTGAGTTCTGCCGCCCTCCTCGGACTCGGGGCTTTTGCGTGGCATCAATGGCAAGCGCAAACCCTCTCCCACACCCCGGCCCAGGCCAATGGCGCAGCGTCCACCGTGATCACCACCGGCCGCACCGCAGCCTCCCATACGGCCAGTCCCGCGTTGCCCGCTCCACCACTTTCTCCTCAACCCTCCCCACCCCTCGCCATCAACCCCTAGCCGCTTCCGCGGGAACGGCGCCGGAACGTGATTGTGCGTTTTTCAGCTACCGTTCGAAGGCGCAGGATGCTAAACACCCCGCATGTCCCGCGCCGTTACCCTCCGACTTCTCCCCTGCTGCCTCCTGCTCGCCACGCTGACCGGTTGCCAGCAATCCGGTTTCAAACTCCCCAAATTCAAGGGAAAGGATAAACCCGCCTCCCCGGAAACCACGGACGCTTCCGCCGCCGCGCCGGTCGCCGGGCGCACTGCCGAAGAGTCCGCCTTCCTCGGAAAATGCGCCACCCTCGGCGCCACCAGCATGACGATCGCTGGCCGCGATGGCTACTTCTTCTCCGCCAATGAGCTCCAGCGCCTCGCCACCCTCTCCGACCCCGCCAATACCTCCCTGCGCACCGCCGCCGCGGCCATTGCCGACTACCGGGATCAGTTGAAACGCCAGGGCACGGAACTCATTTTTGTCCCGGTTCCTCCCAAATCCATCATCTTCCCCGACAAAATTGACAAGGACCTGAAGATCAAGGTCAAAGGGAAACGCCCGGCCCGCCTCGACTCCGCCCTGCAGGCCACCTACGCCGCCCTCCGCGCCAAAGGGGTCCGGGTGATCGATCCCACGGACGCCCTCCTCGCGACCCGCGAAAATAAAAAGCTCGGCCCTGTTTTCCCCCGGACCGCCGCCGTCTGGTCCCCGCGGGGGGCCGAAGTCGCCGCCCAGGAAATCGCCCAAACCCTCAAAGGCGCCCCGTGGGCCAACCAAACCACCAAGGACGGCCCCCTCATCACCGAAGCTTCCGTCCTCAACTACACGGGCACCCTCACCACCGGCACCGTCGTCGCCGAATCCCTCGCGCTCCGGAATATCGGCCGCAGTGCCGACGGAAAAATGCGCTCGGTCACCTTCTCCCAGGGCGGCCATCCCCTCGCACTCATCGGCGACCACACCATCCTCGCCTGGCGCGAAGCCAACAACCCCGCCGGTGCCACCGATGCCTTCGCCAGCCTCGCCGACCAGCTCGCCTTCGAATTCCAAACCACCCCCGACGTCTTTCCCGGAAAAACCGATGGCCGGAACGCCGCCCGCCTCCGCATCCTCCGGGAAGCCACCATTGGGAGCAATCCGCTGGGCTCCGCCAAAGTGGTCCTCTGGGTGGTCCAGGCCACCGACCTCGCTCTCAGTGATTGGAAACAAGTCCCGTTGCGTCTCAGTTTCAACCTGTCCCAGCCCCCCGTGATGCTCGCGCCTCCGGTCGGGCTCATCCCCGATTCCTCCAGTACCCCTCGTCCTCCTGCTCCCCCTGCCGCTCCCGAACCCGGCCCCTCCAGCGGGGATCCTGCCCTTCCCCAACTCCCCCGCTGATCCCTGCAATTTCCCATTGCCCCCCGGGCACAGCCCCCTAAACTCTATTTCCAACCAATTCCCAACCCTAACTCAATTCCATGGGCCAACAACTCAACAAAATCACCAAACGCAAACGCCGCCTCGCCCGTGTGAAGCGTCAAAAAGAAATCGCCCGCGACCAGAAAGCCAATCCGGCCCTCGCCAAAAAAGCGTCCGAAGCCAAGAAGGCCGCGGCCCCTGCCAAGAAGAAGGCTCCCGCCAAAAAGCCTGCGGCCAAGAAGGTCGAAGCCGTTGTTGAAGCCCCTGCCGCAGCTCCGGAAACCGTGACCGAAACTCCGGAAACCACTGCCGAAGCCTGATCTCTTCCGCCCTTTCCTCCTTTTTCCCAAGGCCGCCTCCTTCACCGGATGGCGGCCTTTTTCGTATGCCGCTGGCCAAAAGCCCTCCCAGCTTGCCACCCCC
>JAYUWQ010000235.1:0-2042 GCA_043753485.1 bacterium | reverse complement strand
CAATGCGGAATTGATGGCGGAACTCCGGACCATCTACCGCCGGCCCTGGATGCCGGGACTGCCCGGCTGGGTGGTCAAAGCCGCGGCCTGGCTGATGGGTTCCGAGGCCTCCCTCGCCCTGACGGGACGGCGGGGCCTGCCGGGTCGTTTGATGGAAGCCGGATTCCGCTTTGATTACCCGGCCCTGGGGCCAGCCCTGGATGAACTGTTGCTCGGGCCGCGCCTGCCCGTGACGGTGCCTGACCGGATGGCGGCCCTGCCGGCCCGCTGAGCCCCGGTCGATCAGCCCGTCGTCGCTGACCGCTTGCCTGCGCTCCGTCTTCCCGTGAAGATCCCTGATGCGCCCCCGAACACTTTTACTGGGCACCGGAGACATTGCGGTGCCCGCTCTGGCCAGCCTGCTGGACCATCCTGAGATCCAAGTGGTGGGACTGGTCTGCCAGCCCGACAAACCCGTGGGCCGGAAGCAGATCCTGACACCTCCTGCCACCAAGGTTCTGGCGTTGAAGCATGGGATCCCCGTCTTCCAGCCGGACCGTTTGCGGCAGCAGGTGGATTTGATCGCAGGATTGAAGCCGGACCTCATCATCGTCATGGCCTACGGACAGATTATCCCGCAGTCGGTATTGGACCTGCCCCGGCTCGGCTGTTGGAACCTGCATGCCTCCCTGCTGCCAAGGCACCGGGGAGCGGCGCCGGTCCAGGCTGCCATCCTGGCCGGGGATGCGGAATCGGGGATCACCGTGATGGCGGTGGAGGCGGGACTGGATAGTGGTCCGATGCTGCTGCACGAGCGCACCCCCCTCGCCCCTGACGAAACCGGGCAAAGCCTGCACGACCGTCTCGCCCGGCTGGCTCCGGTGGCGCTGCGGAAGGCCCTGCCGATGATTTTGTCAGGCAATCCACCGGTCACCCCGCAGGATCCCGCCGCGGTCACGCATGTCGGCAAGCTGGACCGCTCGCATGGGGTGCTCGACTGGACGGAACCCGCCGACGCCCTCGCCTGGCGCATCCGGGCCTTCGATCCGTGGCCGGGCACCAGCAGCACTTTGCCCGATGGGACCGTGGTCAAACTGTTCCCTCCGGTCACCGCCGCGGAAGTTCCCACCGGCTGCCCGCTGCCGGGCACCTTGCTGCAGGCCGGACCGGATCATCTGCTGTTCGCCACCGGACAGGGCACTTTGGCCGTTTCGGAAATCCAGCTGTCAGGCGCCCGCCGCATGACGGTCCGCGATCATCTGGCGGGGCATCCCCGGGTGGTCGGAGAACAATGGGGAGCGGCGTCCTCCTCATCGGAAAAGCCTGCTCCATCGGCCCCATGACCTTGACTGACAAACAAGCCATCACCAACGGGGTGATCGCGGCCCTGCGGGCCGAACTGGAAGGTTTTATCCGGGCCGCCAAGGCCGCTCAGGCGGCCGCCACCGATCCTGACAGCAAGGCCGAGAACAAATATGACACCCGGAATCTGGAAGCCTCCTATCTGGCCCGAGGGGTCGCTTTCCGGCTCCTCGAGACGGAAACCGCGCTGGCGGAATGGGAGTCCATGCCTCCCCAGGATTTCAGCGGCATGCGTCCCGCCGGGGTGGGCGCTCTGGTGGTGCTCGAAAACCAGCACGGACCGGCCGGTTACTTCATCGGCCCGGGCGGCGGCGGCATTGCGGTGGAGCATGAGGGTCTGGAGATCACCGTGATCACCGCCGCCTCGCCACTGGGCCGGCAGCTGCTCAAACGTCAGGAAGGCAGCATCTTCCTGATGGAAAGCGGGGACCGGCGCCTCGAAACTGTCATCCTTTCCGTCTGCTAGAATTCCCCGCCATGTCCCTCCCGCCTGTTGACGTTTTTACAGTCCGTGGAGCCGCCATCGGGCCCTTCATCCCGGATGCCGCCCGCCTGCGCATCGCCGTCTTCCGCGAATGGCCCTATCTTTATGAAGGGGACGACGTTTACGAGCGGGACTACCTCCGGACTTACAGTGACAATCCCGACAGTTTTTTTGTGGTCGCCAGAGCCGGCGGCGAAGTGATCGGCATCTCCACCGG
>JAYUWQ010000234.1:0-4996 GCA_043753485.1 bacterium | reverse complement strand
ACTGCTGACGCCGGCCGGCCTCCTCGCGGGCCTGGTTGGCCTGGCTCTCCCGCTGGCTCCGCTGTTGCTGCTCCGCCTGGCGTTGGCGGTTTTCATTCTGTTTGGCCTGCTCCCGGCGGGCGGTTTCCTCCCGCTCTTTGTTGCTCTCGCTCTCCCGCTGGCCGCGTTGTTGCTGTTCCGCCTGGCGTTGGCGGGTTTCGTTCTGTTTCGCCTGCTCCCGGCGGGCGGTTTCCTCCCGCTCTTTGTTACCCTCGCTCTCCCGCTGGCCGCGCTGTTGCTGTTCCGCCTGGCGCTGGCGGGTTTCGTTCTGTTTCGCCTGCTCCCGGCGGACGGCTTCTTCCCGTTCCTTGCTGGCTTGTTCGTTGCGGCTGGAGTCGCCTTCACGATTACCGCGTTGAGGCTCGGTTTTGGCTTTACTGTCCCCGGAGTCGCGCTGCTGGCGGAGCCTGGTCACGGCATCCTGACGTTGCTTGAGTTCTTCGCGCTGACGGGCTTCGGCTGACTGAGCCTGACCACGGCGGGCGTTTTCTTCGCGCTCCTTGCCTTCACTGTTATCCCGCTGACCGCGCTGTGGCTGGTCGGCCTGGGGCTGACGGTTTTCATTTGGTGTGGCCTGCCCGCGGCTGGCGTTCGCTTCGCGTTCCCGGCTGATGGAATCACCTTCCCGCTGGCCGCGCTTGGGTTCCGTTTTGGTTCTGTTTTCCACCGCCTCACGTTGCTGACGGAGCTTGGTCACCTCGTCCTGACGGTCCTTGAGTTCCTTGCGCGAGGCATCCAGCCGCTCCTTTTGGAGCACGTCCTGCCGGGCGCCTTCGCCCCGGACCCGATCACTGCGGTCGGAGCGCTCCGGGGACGGCAGACGGCTGGAGGAACGCTCCGATCCCCCGCGGCGTTGGGTGAGTTGATCTCGTTGGGAGCGGACTTTTTCGAGAGCACCATGGCGGTCGGCGAGCCGGCGCACGGGTTCCTGCTGGAGGGCCGCAGTGGCCCGTCCGCGGCGTTCCCGCTGTTCTTCCTGATAACGGCGGCCGAGATCGCCCCGGAAGGATTCCTGACGCCTTACTACTTTGATGTCATCCATGCGGCCATGGAGGCGGGAAGGGCGCAGACCTTCGTTCCACGACGTGCGGACCCGGGGGGAATAACAGCTGAGGCGGTCGTTGTCAAAACGCGGACGGTAGTCGTGGCGGTCGTCGTAACCATAGTCGCGGTCGAGCCGGTAACGGGTCATGGGGCGGGAGAGGCGGCCATTGACCCAAAGCCGTTCCGGGCCATCACAATGGACATTGCCGGAACGGATGGCGATGCGGGTGATGCCGATGGTCAGGCTGAAGTAGTTCCGGTTTTCCGCGACCGGATAGTAATGTTCATAGACGGGCTCGTCAAAATACTGGACCGGCATGAAGGTGTAGGCATCCGGGCTGATGCCGTAGTCGTCATCCACTCCGGGTCCGTAATCGATGTCATCCGCATAGACAGTTTCCGGAGGCAGAGGGGACCAGCCCACGAGGTCGGCGTTGTTACGCCACGAGACCCAGGCCGGAGCCCAGGTATCGCCAGGAACCCAGATCCAGCCCTGGCGTTCCAGGAGCGCCCAGCGGCCGTAGTGATAGGTGGCCCAGCCATAGGGTTCATCGGAAATCCAGGTCCAGCCCTGATCCGAGTCCGCCCAGCGGCCCACCGTGTAAGGACGCCAACCGGGTGCCGGACTGGTGGGCTGCCAGACATAACCGTATTCCGCGGTTTCCATCCACTGGCCGTAGGGGGCAAGGCCTTCGTAGAACATTTGATAGTCGCGGCTGCCGGAGGCGGGCGGGGCTGCGGCGGTGGACACGGGTTGAGCCCGGCGGACAGACGGGATACTGGCGGCTGGGGGCGCGGTCGATGGCGGCGCGGCCGCAGCAGCCTCCAAGGCGGCTTTTTCCCTGGCCAAGTCATCGCGCTGGCGCTCCAGATCCGCTTTTTCCTGGGCCAGCTGATCCTGCTGCAGCTGGAGCCGGAGTTCAGCCTCCTGGGCTTTGAGTTCCGCGATCTGCTTTTCCAAGGCCGCATTTTCGTCTACAACGGGTCCGGGTGGAAGGGTCTGGACCGCAGGAGGGGCCACCGCGGATTGGCTGAGGGCGGCAGGCTGGACGTCACAGGAAACCAGGAGCAGACTGGAAGAGGCCAGCAGAATCGGGAGGAAGGGATATTTCATGGGAACGGCAGGGGGCGTATGATGAACTGCCTGCTCTGACGGCCCGGCCTGAAAATCATTCATCCGGAATTTCCCCATCCGGCGGCCAGGCTCCGGCGGAGGCCCAGGAATCACCCCCGGGGAAGAGGCCCCTGGAGCGAATCCCACGGGCATTCCGGGCTGGAAAACCGGTGGCCGTTGCCGCATGCTCGCCTTCCCTTCTGCCACGTGTCTGCCCAGCCCCTGCCCTCCTATCACACCCTTCCGGTTCTGCCTCCCGCCGGGGATCTGCCGCGTGCCCTGCTTTACAGCACCAGTGCGCGCATTGGGGGCAGCGGACTGGACGTGAGTTCCCTGGAGGGCATCAAGGCCTCTGCCGGCGCCGGATTTCTGAAACGGGCGATTGGTTATGCCAACCAGCAGCAGGACATCCCGGCGGCCCGGATCCGATCGCTGGCCTGGCATCCGGTGCGGCTGCTCTCCGGACTGGGCAGTTCCCGTTATTACGGAGCGAAAAAACACTACGTGGACTGGATCACGGCCCGGGAGGTGCGTTCGGGGCGGTATGATTTTCTGCACACCTGGAGCGGCGATGCCGTGCGCAGCCTGATCGCGGCCCGGCAGCAGGGCCTGCCCTCCGTGATGGATATCCCGACGTGGCACCGGAACAAAGGCCGGCAAAAACCTTACCTGACAAAAACGGAGCGGGAAGCTTCCTTCCTGAAGGGGCTGGCCGGATGGAAACACCGGCTGCTGATTTCGCGCCAGCAGATGCTGATGGAGTACGAACTGGCGACCTTGTTGTTCATGCCTTCCCAATGTTCCGCGCAGACCTTTCTTGATGCGGGTATCCCGGCGGAACGCCTCCACTACACGGGCCGTGGGGTGGATGTCTCGCGCTATGCGCCGGGGACCCCGCCGGACCGTTTCCGTCTGATTTTTGTCGGCGCGTTGATCAAACGGAAGGGCGTCCATCACCTGCTGCGGGCCTGGAAAAAACTGGGACTCCGGGATGCCGAGCTGGTGCTGGTCGGGGAACTTCACCCCGAAATCCGGAAGGATCTGGCTGCCTGCGCCGGACCGTCGGTGCGGGTGACGGGATTTGTTCCCAATGTCCCTGACCTGCTGCGGACCGCCAGTGCCCTGGTGTTTCCCAGCGAGTGTGAGGGATTTGCCAAAGTCACCCTGGAAGCCGCCGCCTGCGGGCTGCCCCTGATCACCACCAAAGAGAGCGGCGATGCCTTGATTGATGGCGTGACGGGCCGCCTCATCCCCCCCAATGACGAAAACGCCCTGGCGGCAGCGATGCTGGAGGCCTGGCAGGAACGGGATCGTTTCGCGGCCATGGGCAGCGCGGCGAGGGAGCATGTCTCGACCTGCTTCACGTGGGAACACTTCCGGACCAGGATTGCCGCAGGGTATGCCAAAGCACGGCAGATGACGCCATAAAAACCAGGAAAAGGAACCTTCCCGAGAGCTTGAGGCGGCCAGGGAAGATACCGATTTTTCCGTTTCCTTCTGCTCCCGGCCCCCTTCTGTTGCGGGACTGACTTCCTTCTTCTGTTTTGCCCGGCCTGCTCGTTCTCCAGCTCAAACGTATCGGTGATGCGGTCCTCACGGCTCCGGTCCTCGGCGCGCTGCGGGCAGCCTGGCCGGAGGCCAGGATCACGCTGGTCCTGGCAGGGGCCGCCGGAGAACTGGGACCCCTGTTCAACGAAGCCGATGAAGTGCTGGTCTGGCAAGCCGGCAGGCTGAACCTGCCCCTGCTCCACCGGGTGCGGGAGTTGTCGCCCGGGCTGGTATTGGATTTTACGGGCACCGACCGCTCCGCCCTGCTGAGCTTGATTTCGGGGGCGCCGGTGCGGGCCGGCTATGGAAAATTCGCCGGAGGACTCCTCCGCAGCAGGGCCTGCACGGTGACTTGTGAGGCGCCGGTGCGGGAGCTGCACACCATTGATTTCCATCATGCGCTGGCGGCCGCGGCCGGGATGCCGCTGGTGGCCGTGCCGGATGCCGGGCATTTGGTGCTGCCGGCCGGGCTGAAGCGGCCGGACCTGCCGGACAGTTATGTTCTGGTGCATCCGGGGACCGCACGGGAGGAGAAATTCTGGCCCGCCGCTCATTGGGCGGCCCTGTTGAACGACCTGCACGGCCGGCACGGGGTGCCGATAGTGTTTACCGGAGGAAACTGGGAAATCGAACAGCAGCATCTGGCGGGAATTTTGTCAGCCACCACCGCTCCGGTATTGGATCTGAGCGGAAAACTGACTCTCCTCCAACTGGCGGCGGTGGTGGCCGGAGCGCGCCTGGCCATAACGGTGGACACCGCGGCGATGCATCTCGCAGCCTCCTTCCGCGTGCCGCAAATTGCCCTGTTCGGGCCAACGAATCCTTTCCACTGGGCTCCGCGGCACCCGCAGGCAACGGTCCTGCAATCGGGAGTACCGGAGGGAACGCCATGGCGCCCGAAGCAAGCAGGGGCGGATATGACCGCCCTGGCCTGGGAGACGGTGGCGGCCGCGGCACATCGATGGCTGGAACAGGGTTGATCCCCACCCCATGTTCCGCGTGACGGCGGATTCAATCCGTGTCAGAACTCTCCCATGAAATGGTGGCGGAAATGGTTGAAATGGTCGGCGATGCTGGCGGGCGGACTGATGGCGGTCGTGGCCATCGGTGGGTTTTTCCTGCCCGCCTCGCTGGAAGTGGAACGGGAGCGGCTGGTGCCGCTGCCCGCTCCGGAATTGTACGTCAGGGTGGCCTCCCTGAACCGCTGGCCGGAGTGGGCCACCTGGTGGAAACGCGAGCCGTTCCTGGAAG
>JAYUWQ010000233.1:0-4997 GCA_043753485.1 bacterium | reverse complement strand
GCCGCCGGGCGAGCAGACAGCCCTGGCCAAATCCGTTGTCGCCATACCCGGCACGGACCTCGGCGGATTCACCACTGAGGTCGAAGGCCTTCAAGTCCTCGCTCTTCATCAGGCGCACCGCGTCATCATACATATCGCTGTAGGCGCGCACCTGTTTCTGGTCATAGCGCTCATGGAAGGCCTGATCAAACTTGTTGGACAGCATGAGGCGGTCCTCAAACTCGCCGGTGCTGACGTTGCTTTTGCTATTTGGCACGCCCGAGGTAGGACTGCCGACGTAAAGCGGGGCAAATTTGCTTTCCATGAACCCGGCCCCGCCGCCCACGGAACCGCCTCCGATGCAGACACTGCCCGGCAAGGTCCGGTTGGTTTTCCCCTCCATGCGCTGGAGCCACGCCCCGATGCCGGGATGCTGGATGGTGCCGCGCATCGTGTAGCTGCTGTGCATGAAATAATTTCCCTCATCATGCGCGCCCTGGGTGGTGGAGAGACCGCGCAGGATGGCGACCTTGTCCATTTGTTTGGCCAGCATCGGGAAGTATTCGGAAATCTGCACGCCATCAGCAGCGGTGTTGATGGCTTTGACCGGACCGGCGACTTTTTCCCCAGCGCCGGGCTTGGGGTCGAAGGTATCGACGTGGGTCATCCCGCCCGCCATGTAGAGGTATATGATATTCCGCGCGGTGGGCTTGCGGCCCGGTGTGGCCGGAGCCGCACTGGCCACCGCGTCCTTTTTGACGGGAGCAGCAAAGGCTCCCAGCGGAGCCATGGTGGGCAGAATGCTCACTCCCAGAAGGGTTTTGCTGGCATAGGAAAGGAAACGGCGGCGGCTGTGTTCGTCGGTGTGGCGGAGGAAGGAGTCGTTCATGGCGGTAGTTTGAGGATGGTTTGGATTTAAAATGGATCGGCAGCCGCATGGGCTATTGGACAAAGACGAATTCCCGGCTGTTGAGCAGAGCCCAGATGATGTCCTGCCATCCGTCCTGTTTCTTTTCGGCTACGGTTTCAGCGGCGATGGCGCGTTCGGTGGCAGTGGGGAGGCGGCTGAACAGACTTTGCCAGATGGCGTTGGCCCGGCCTTCGTCGTCCTTGGCGCCGCGGAACCGCTGCATCAGGATGGTGTTTTCCTGGGTGAGTTTGCTGAACAGGGGGCTGTTCATCAGATTCAGTGCCTGACTGACCGAAGCCTCATAGGAGCTGTTTTCGATCACCTCCCGGTTGCTCTGCCCAAACTCGCGCAGGAAATGACCGTTGGGCGCGGGAGATGACAATTCCGAGGCGCGGAAGAATTCATCGCCATATCCCTTCCACTGGTCAGCCGCGGCGGTCATGGTTTCGGCGGTTTTTGTCTTGTCATCCATCATGGCCGGTTTGGTCGCCACGACGGGTTTGAGATTGGAAACAAAGCCCGGTTTCGTTTTGCCGGACTCATTGGCAATCAACTCAGCGCGGGCCTTGAAGGCGAGGTTGTCGCGTTCCTCGTTCAATGCATTGAGGGCCTGCTGGGCCGCCTTGGTGTCTTCATTCTCGCCCTCCTCACGGGCGGAAGTGAGCCGTCCCCGGGCGAGGCGGATTTTCTTTTCGAACTCCATATCCACTTCGGCGTACTTCCTGGCAATTGCGACAATCGATTGGGGTGAGCAGGCCTTGAGCTGCTCCGCCTCGTTCTTCATGCCGTCGAGGCGGTTGCGGTAGCCTTCGCCACGGATGCGCTGGTCCGGATTGGGAATCGTCAGGGCACACAGGCTGTCCCAAATTTGCTCGGCCGTCATGCGGCGCAGCAGTGGCCCCTGGAAATAATAGGGCTGGTCCTCCGGCACTTCGGAGCGGGTGGCTTCGCGTTGCCAGGTCCGGCTGTTGTAGATGGTGCGGAGCATCCGCTTGGTGTCGAACTTCATCTGAACCATCTGATCCGCGAGGAACTTCATCAGCATCGGATTGGAAGCCGAGGTCTCATCCTTGTAATCGTCCACTGGCTCAATCAGGCCCATTCCCATGGCCCGCTTCCAGAGCCGGTTGGCAATGACCATCGAAAAACGGGGATTCTCGGAACTGGTCAGCCATTCGGCATAGTGGCCCCGGGGGTCACGGCTGGCACTGGCCTTGTCGCCGAAAATGGTTTTTGCCTTCACATATTCCCCCGGCTTGGCGTCATCATACTTGTAGTCGCCCGGCAGTTTGATGCCCCGCTCTGTTTCCTGCACCCCATATTTCAGGGGCTCCAGAATGTCATCAATCAGGCGGTTCATGGACCGCTGTTCGTCCTGCTCAAGGCGGCGTCCCGCTTTCATTTCCTGCTCGGCCAGCCGGCGGTATACCGAACGTGGATTGATCTCCGCATCCACCCCGTAGGTGTAGGCCGCCATCTGGTAATAATCCTTCTGGGTCCACTTGTCGAAAGGATGATTGTGGCACTGGGCGCAGACCAGCCGGGTGCCCAGAAAAATCTGCGCCGTATTCGACATGTTATCGAGCGGCATGCCGGCGTCCCGCACATAATAACCAACGGCTCCATTGTCCCAGACGAAGCCTTTCGCCGTGATCATCTCCTTCACAAACTGATCGTAGGGCACATTGGCCTTGAGCGATTTTTTGATCCACTCGGCATAGGCTGTCCCCGACTCATCGCGGCCCCCGGTCTGGACGCGGAGGATGTCGCTCCACCAGTTATACCAATGGCTGACGTAACCGTCGGACTCGAGAAGCTGGTCAATCAGCCGGCTGCGCTTGGCCGGATCCGCCGACTCATTGAAAGCGCGGACCTCATCCTGGGTGGGAATGCGGCCAATGATGTCGAGATAAAGGCGCCGCACGATGACCTCATCGGAGGCCGGAGCATTCGGCGTGACTTTATGTTTCTGATAACCGTCCTCCACGAACCGGTCGATTTTCTCACTCACGGCATCGGCCGCCTTCAGCGGTTGAAGGGCACTGAGAAGGAGCAGCGGGGTGAGCAGAAGCCGTAATTTCATGGAAAAGGAATATATCGTCGACAGACTAATCGAAGATGGGGATGGGGTGCAAATCCTTCCCACTAAGGAAATCACCGATGGAGCGATGGGGAAATGCGGGCGACTCTCCTCTTCCGCCTCCGTTTGAGAAAACCACGAAACAGGGTCATTATGACACAATTAGTGAATCTTCACAGAATCAGGAATCGCGTCATATTGTCTCATTTTCGTGCGAACTCCAGCCCAAAACCAATCATCTAAATCACCACAACTGATTCACAATCAATCACCTGCACCACATCACGTTTATTTGGCACGACTTACGCAACCATGGGACCCGCGATCCAAAAAAGATCGAACCTTGAACCAACCAACCTAAATACTATGAACATCACTTATCCTTCCCGCCCTTATGGCGTTTCCGCCAACCGTCTCTTCACACTGGCCGACGCCCTTTTCGGCGATCGATCCTCCGCAGCCCCCCAAGGCTGGGTGCCTCCCGTGGATGTGATCGAAACTGAAAACCAGTATCAACTCAGCGCCGAAGTTCCGGGCGTGAGCGGCAACGAGGTCAAAGTCGTGGTCCGCGAGGGCGTCCTGACACTCAGCGGAGAACGTCCCGCCATTCCGTTGGCTGAAGGCAGCCAGGGCCACCTCAGCGAGCGCCGCTTCGGAGCCTTCCAACGCCGCTTCAGTCTGCCGAAGGACGCCGATGGTGAACGGGTCAGCGCGGAATTCAAAAACGGAGTCCTCACCATCTCCGTACCGAAGCGCGAAACCGTGGTCCCCAAGGAAATCGAAGTCAGGATCGCCTGATCCGCGAAGGATAAAATCGCAGAGGGTGCCTCCCGGCAAGGAGGCACCCTTTTGTTTGTCCAAACCACGCAGAGACGGACGTTGGCCGGACCGGCGGGGAACCATTCCTTTCCGCACAGGCTCTGGAAAACCGGCCACATTTTGTAGCCGCCAATTTTCACGATCTGTGCGTAGTCCGCGGACTTATGATAAGTGCGTGTTTGATTCTGGCGGGCTTTGTGGCGCTCTACTTCGGCGCGGAATGGCTGGTGAAAGGAAGCACCGCGATGGCAATACGGCTGGGTCTGCCCCCGCTTTTGGTGGGCCTGACGGTGGTGGCTTATGGGACCAGCAGTCCGGAAATGGTGGTGAGTGTGGTCGCCAGTTTGAATGGCGAGGGGGATCTGGCGATTGGAAATGTGGTGGGCTCCAATATTCTGAATATCGCCCTCATCCTCGGCCTGACGGCTCTGATCATACCGCTTAAAATGGAGTTCCAGCTGTTGAAGCTCGATACTCCCGTGATGATCGGGGTCAGCTTGTTGTTTTTCTGGATGTTCCTCGATTTCCGGCTTGAGCGTTGGGAGGGTGGACTTTTGGTGGCCCTCGCGGTGATTTACACATGGATAAATATCCGTCTGGCCAAAAAAACCGCGACCAAGGTGGTGGAAAAGGAATACCATGAGGAAGTAATCAGCCTTGCCGAAGGGCTGATTTTGTCGCCGGGCCGGATCGCCCTGCTGATTTTCGGAGGACTCGCCGTCCTGGTGGCTGGATCCCGGGCCTTTGTGACTGGGGCGTCGGATCTGGCCCGGATGTGGGGGGTGAGCGAGGCTTTGATCGGTCTGACCATCGTCAGTATCGGCACCAGCCTGCCGGAATTTGCGTCTTCGCTCCTCGCCGCCTTCCGTAAACAAGCCGACATCGCAGTGGGCAACATCATTGGATCCAACATTTTCAACATACTGGGCATCGCCGGGGTGGCCAGCCTCGCAAAGCCGATCCATGCCCCGGGTATTTCCACGGTGGACTTTTACGTTATGATCGGCACCGCGATGCTTCTGCTTCTTCTCGCCTGGACGGGATTCCGCATCCGGCGCTGGGAGGGTGCCGCTCTGCTGGTAGTCTATGCGGGCTACCTGGTCTGGTTGTGGCCCAAGTGAGCCCTGAACCGGAAGCGGCGCCTACTTTTCTACGGGTTCGTCCCCGGCCGCCGCGCCCTGGGAATAATCTAGGTTCACGGTAGTGGTC
>JAYUWQ010000232.1:0-2043 GCA_043753485.1 bacterium | reverse complement strand
ACCGCAGGGGATTCGCAGGGTCGGGCAGCACCTGCGCCTTGCTCCCGGCTTGAAAAATCAGAGTGCCCGTCACGCTGGTCACGCTGAAGCACCGTTGCGCTTCCTCCAGGGCGACCGGCTGGGAGAAATGCACCGTCGTGACCAACTGCTGCAACGCCGGCGTGGCGGGATCCACATAATAATTCCTGTCCTGAAAGGAAGCTGTCAGGGAAGGGGCGTTCCAAGGACGGTTGAATTTGGGATTCGCCGCCAGCTGGCAATCTTCTGCCAACAAGCCAGCGCCCAGTTCGAATGTGTAGCTGCCGGGCGGCAGCCAGCCCGCCGTGGGAAAGAAGGCCAACCGGTCCGCATTCAACCATTTCCACTCTCCAACCACCTCCGGAATCATGCGCACCGCCCGGGCCGGGGGCGCTTTGCCCACCCGGTCCAAGGGAGCGGCCGGTCCGTTGAAATCAATCAGGACCGCCGGCCCGTCGGGCCGCTGTTTTGCTTCATTCCAGCCCGGGCTGAGCAACTGAACGACGGCCCCTAACGAGCGGACAGGTGGTTTTGAGAGGTCGCGGACCTCGGTTTTTCCGGTGGGAGCCGACGGCGATGGAGTTTGGGCCGGACTGTCCAGTGCCAGGCCGGAGGCCAAGGCCAGCAAGGCTGCCAGGCGGCCCGAGGGGAGGGTTCTGGACGAAAAAAGCAGACGGTGGAAACGAAGGGTCATGGAGGTGATTCGCGGAAGACTCGCGGCACACCGGTGGCACCCCATCCAGCGGGGGCCGCCGCGGCTGTTGGGGGGCGGTATAAGGGTTGATCGCATGGGTCCGTCCATAGGCTGTTGGCCCAACCCCGGTCTCCCCAGTGATATGAGCGCTGCCTTGCTGACTTTTGCTTTTGCCCCTTCCTGCCTGGTTTGACGCATACGATGAGCCCCGCCTGCCAGCAACATTTTTGTTCGGACATTTTTTGTCAGAGACCGCCGCCAGCCTGCCGCGTAGAGACGGGCGGCTCCCGGATTTCTCCGGTCACTCCTTGCCCGGCAGGGGGCCCCAGATCTCCGCCATGAGGGCGAAGATTTCGGGCTCCTCCTTTTTCAGTTGGCCCGCGACGAAGGGGTGGAAATCATTGGAGCCGAAATAGGTTTCGGTCATTTCAGCGAAGAACTCCTTTTCATTGGTCAGGCCATAGTGTTCGCGCACCGGGCCGGGGCTGGTGAGGACGGCGGTGTATTTCCCGCCGTCGCGGAACTTTTTCCACGCGGCGATGATGCCGGGGTGGTCGAAACCGAGGATCTGATCGTGATAGGCGTGGGCCAGTTCGTGCAGCACAACCCAGGGCATGCGGTGATTTTCAAAAGGGGAGAGGAAACCCGCGGTTGCGGGAATGTGGACGCATTTGGCGAGGGAAGCACTGTAGCCGTGGTCCCGGAGCCAGTCCACTCCGGGGTGGTATTGCATGGGTTTCAGGTCGGCGTAGTCAAGATCGAGCTGGATGGTGATGGTGCGCAGTTTGGTCAGGGCAGGCTCCGGCACCACCATGGAGATGGCGGTGAGCCGGGCGTTGAGCAGTTGCAGGGCCCGCTCCCCCTGCGCGGCGGACTCATTTTTCAGGAGCCGGTCGTCCACGCGGATGGTCCAGCCTTCGATGCGTTTTTCGGTGTGGGCGATGGGGAGGCCGGGCCGGTCGGCGGCGATGATGCCGAGGGTGAGCAGGGCCAGCAGGGGGAGGGAGAGGAGTTTCATGACGGGGATGTTACCGCGGGATGGAATTCAGGGTGTAGTAGGCGGCGTCGTGCAGCAACCGCTGGCCGGTGCGGTCGAGGACGCCGGGCAGGTGGAGTTCGTGGACGTGGCCGCGCACGAGGCTTTTCACGGTCAGGCGGACGGTCAGGCCGTCGGGACTGACGGTGGCGGCGGTGATGGTCTGGTCGGCTTGGTCCAGTTCCGGGCTGCCGTAGGCTTGGTGATAATGATGAGTGAACGTCTCCAACGTGTAGTTGCCGGGATCGCCTGCGGTGACGGGGTCCACCGGCGCGGTGAAGCGGAGTTCGAAGCC
>JAYUWQ010000231.1:0-5002 GCA_043753485.1 bacterium | reverse complement strand
AAATGTTCCGCAAGCTGCTCGACGAAGGCCGGGCCGGCGACAACGTGGGTCTCCTCCTGCGCGGCGTGAAGAAAGACGACCTCGAGCGCGGTCAAGTGCTGGCCAAGCCCGGTTCCGTCAAGCCCCACAAGAAGTTCATGGCTGAGGTGTATGTCCTCTCCAAGGACGAAGGTGGCCGCCACACCCCCTTCTTCAACAACTACCGCCCACAGTTCTACGTGCGCACCACCGACGTGACCGGCAGCATCAAGCTCCCTGAAGGTGTTGAAATGGTGATGCCTGGCGACAACATCCAAATGGAAGTTGAGCTGATCACCCCGATCGCCCTCGAAAAAACCATGCGCTTCGCCATCCGTGAAGGTGGCCGCACTGTGGGAGCGGGCCGCGTTGGCGACATCATCGAATAATTCAAGTCCGGAAATTTCCGGTTCAGCCTACAGGAAGCAGGGCGGTGTCACACCGCCCTGCTTTCCCTGTCTAAACTACGGCAAAGTTTTCCGGAATCGATTCAGAGTCAAAAGTCTGCACACGAAGGCCGCTTGACAACCCCCGTTCCCCTCTACACCTTTCCGACCCGCCGAAAGTCGGGAAATCACACAGGTCCATAGCTCAATTGGTAGAGTAGTGGTCTCCAAAACCATTGGTTGTAGGTTCGAGTCCTACTGGGCCTGCCATTTTCCTCCCCGTTCCGTCGATTCCTCCGCTCCATGATTGGCTCCATCCGTAAATTTTTTTCCGAAGTCGGACTCGAACTCAGAAAGACCACCTGGCCATGGGATGCCAAGGAAAAGGGCTTTAAGATGTTCAAGGAACTCACGGACTCCACCCTTGTGGTGGTCGTGGGTCTGATCATCCTCGGAGCCTATGTCGCCGCATGGGACTTTATCATGATCGGCGTGATGAAGCTCTTCACCCTCGGAATCGGCCAGTAAGCCGTCCTCCCGGACCCCGCCGGCCCCAGCACCGGCAGTCCGGTTCCTTTTTTCCCAATACTTCTTTCCATTCCATGGGCGCGATTCCAGCAGCAAGAGATCAATGGTATGTCATCCACGTTCTCTCCGGACAGGAGCAAAGAGTGAAGGACAACCTCACCCGGCGCATTGCTACGGAGGAAATGGGCGAACTCGTATTTGAAGTTCTCTATCCCCAGGAGCGCGTTTCCGAAGTGAAAAAAGGGCAAAAACGGGAAACCAAACGCAAGTTTTTCCCGGGCTATCTGCTGGTCAACATGCAGATGCTCAACGAAAATGGCAGCTTGGTCGACCGCAGTTGGTATTTTATCAAAGACACCGTCGGGGTTATCAATTTTGCGGGAACCCGCGACAAGCCGACCCCGATGCGTCCCAAGGAAGTGGAGCAAATGCTCCTCCAGATCCGCGAACGCGAAGACAATGTGAAGCCCAAGGTCGCTTTCGAAGTAGGCGACACTGTCAAAGTGGCCGATGGTCCCTTCGAGTCCCAAACCGGGATTGTGGAGGAAATCGACCCCGAAAAGGGCAAACTCCGTGTCTCTGTCAGCATTTTTGGCCGTTCCACCCCGGTCGATCTGGAATACTGGCAAGTCGAAAAAGGCTAGTCCCCCGTTCATTTTTTCATCCCTCATCCTTTATAAGTTCCCTCAGCCATGGCCAAAGAAATCGTCAAAACCATTAAGCTCCAGATCCCCGCCGGAGCTGCCAATCCCGCCCCTCCAGTTGGTCCTGCCCTCGGTCAGGCCGGTGTGAACATCATGATGTTCTGCAAGGAGTTCAACGCCCAGACCCAGAAAGCCGCCGGAGACATTCTACCGGTCGTGATCACCGTCTACAAGGACAAGTCGTTCACCTTCATCACCAAGCAGCCTCCTGCCAGCCTCCTCCTGAAAAAAGCGGCCGGAATCGCCTCCGGCTCCAAGGTTCCCCACAAGGAAAAGGTCGCGAAACTCAGCCGCGCCCAGGTGGAAGCCGTGGTGAAGCAGAAAATGCCCGACCTCAACGCCAATAGCCCTGAAGCCGGCTACCGCATCATCGCCGGTACCGCCCGTCAGATGGGGATCGAAGTCGAGGCGTAACAACAGTTTTCAGGCAGTCGCTTTTCGTTTCCGGCCCTGCGGGAACGGGAGAGGCTCTGAATGTCAAAACCACTAACTACCGCAGGAGGGAAACGAAGCATTCAGGTCTCCCGGTTCTCCAAATGACTCACCGCCCTGGGAGTGAATTGTGAAAACCAGAAAACTCCGAAAACTTCTCCCGCACGCACTGCACCATACCATGTCCACCAACCGCTCCAAACGTTACGTGTCCGCCAGGAAACTGGTCGATTCCACCAAATCCTTCGCCTTCGAGGAAGCCATGGAACTTCTCAAGAAGCTCCCTGCTCCCAAATTCAACCAATCGGTCACCATCTCCATGCACATGGGGGTCGATCCGAAGAAGGGCGATCAGATGATCCGTTCCACCTGCCCGCTGCCTCACGGCACCGGAAAAAAAGTGACCGTGTTGGTCTTTGCGCAGGGTGCTGCCGCCCAGGCCGCACGCGACGCTGGGGCGGAATACGTGGGCTATGAGGACATGATTGCCAAAATCCAAGGCGGCTTCCTTGATTTTGATGTCGCCGTGGCCACCCCCGATGCTATGACCGAAGTCCGCAAACTCGGCCGCCAACTCGGGCCACGTGGCTTGATGCCCAACCCCAAAACCGGCACCGTCACTGAAGACACCGCCGCCGCCGTCAAAGCCGTCAAGGCCGGACGCGTCGACTTCAAGCTCGACAAAAATGGAAATATCTCCGTTCCCGTAGGAAAAGTTTCCTTCGAGGTGAATCAACTCGCCGAAAACGCCCTCGCAGTGATCGAAGCCGTGCAGCGTGCCAAACCCGCCACGGCCAAGGGACGCTACATCGAGAGCATCCACGTCACCGCCACCATGTCACCCTCCGTGTCCATTGACAGTTCCAAGTACGTCAAGCTCTGAGCCGCCCCTTATCTGAACCTTAACGGACACCCTTTCTAAATGAATCCTGACAAAAAAGTCATCGCTGATCAGCTTATTACGCGGATCAACACCTCCCCCTACGTCCTCCTCGTGGACTATACCGGCATGACCGTGCCGCAGTTCAACGAGATCCGGAAACGCCTGCGTGGCGTTGGATCCAGCCTCCACGTCACCAAAAACAGCTACGTCAAAGTGGCTGGTGCCAGCCGTGGTTTTCCCGAGGCTCTCAACGCGGACCTCAAGGGGCAAACCGCGATTGTCTTCGGCGAATCCGACGTCTGCCGCGCCGCTCAGGTGGTGAAGAAATTCCGCACCGAGACCAAACGCCCGGGCATCAAAAGCGCGGTCCTCGATGGACAACTCCTGACTCCGGAGAAGGTGGAAACTCTAGCCGATGTCGGCAGCCGCGAAGACCTGCTCGCCACCTTGCTCGGGGTGCTCAACGCTCCCGGGTCCTCCATCGCCCGTGCCATCCGTGCCAAGGCCGAAAAGGACGGGGGTCCGATCGCTGACGAAGCTCCAGCCGCGGAACCCGCTGCTGAGACTCCCGCCGAAGCCCCCCCTGCTGCTGAAACTTCTGCCGCAGCTCCTGCTGCTGAAGCGTAAGTCCACCCCAACCCTTTCGCTCCGGTCCGTCCGGGGCGCTTCCCCAAACCACACGAAAAACCAAACAACCTCAGTTCCTTGCCGGATCGGCGGCTGCCGATCTCAATTTCCCCGGGGCTCCGGAGCACGGCGACACTGAACCCATAACATGTCCAAATTAGCTCAAATCGTCGACGACCTCAGCGCTCTTACCATCCTTGAGGCTTCCGAACTCGTGAAAACCCTCGAAGAAAAGTGGGGCGTCAGCGCCGCGGCTCCTTCCGGCGGTGGTGGCGGTCCTGCCGTTGCTGAACAAAAGGAAGAGCAGACCGAATTCGATGTCGTCCTCGTTGAAGGCGGCCCGAACAAGATCGCCGTCATTAAGGAAGTCCGCGGTGCGGTTTCCGGTCTCGGCCTCGCCGAAGCCAAAGCCCTCGTCGAAGGCGCCCCCAAGGTGCTCAAGAGTGGCATCCCCAAGGCCGAAGCCGAAGAAATCAAGAAGAAGATCGAGGCCGCTGGTGCCAAGGTCGAAATCAAGTAATCGTTTCTTTCACTCCGGTGCCCCGGTTAATCCGGGGCACCGGTTTCATTCCTTCCGTCACTCTCTGCCGTCGTTTTCTCCTTGGGCAGTTGTTTAAAGTTTCTCCTCAGTAGTTCATTCAAACTCAACCCGAAGCCCGACGCGCTTCCTCCAGATCCAGCCAAATTTGAACCAGCCCAATCTCCGGTTCCATTACTTTTGATACCGCAAGTATGGCGTTCCGCCCCTCGATTTTGAAAGGGCCGGAACCCCATACTTCTTCGTGTCTCCCCTTTCTGCTTCTCACTGCACCGCTCCCCGCAGTTTCCACGTTCAACCCATAGTCCCCCATCGCCACCATGTCAGACCGTCTCCAATTTGGCAAAATCAAGGAAGTGCTCGATCCTCCGAATCTTATCGAGGTCCAGCTTAATTCCTACCGCGAGTTTCTGCAAAAAGAAACTCCTGCCCACAAGCGCGTGGTGATCGGACTCCAGTCCGTCTTCAAGGAAGTTTTCCCGATTGAAAGCTACGATAATAAAGTCGTGCTGGACTTTGCCCACTACGAAGTGGGTGAGCCCAAAATTACCGCTCACCAGGCGCAGCGCGAAGGCGAAACCTACAGCGCTCCCCTCTACGTTACCTTTACCCTGAAGGACGAGACCGGGACCAAGGAAGAGCGGGTTTATATGGGCGAACTCCCCCTCATGACCGACCGCGGGACTTTCGCCATCAACGGCGCGGAGCGGGTCGTCGTTTCCCAGCTCCATCGTTCCCCCGGCATTTGTTTCGAAATGAACCTGCACCTCAACGGCAAGCAGCTTCATGGCTTCCGGATCATCCCGGACCGCGGTTCCTGGCTCGAAGTGCAGTTCGATACCAACGATTTGCTCTACGTTTACCTCGACCGCCGCCGCCGCCGCCG
>JAYUWQ010000230.1:0-2045 GCA_043753485.1 bacterium | reverse complement strand
GCGTTCGAAACGCTTGAGGACGCTGCGCTTGGCACCAACGGCGCCGCCGCCGGACTTGAGGGAAGGATTCTGGGACATGGGAATCTGGAAAAGTTGGGAGTAAAAAACGCGGTAAAGCGGAAACGCAATCTGCCGTTCGTATCCGGGAATGCAATGGAAATATTCGCGACTGAACGCGGTCCGCCTCCGAGGCCGGAGGAAGGCGGTCAGTAATTCAACGGCTTCAGTTCGGGCAGGAGGAATTGCCCGTCCTTGCGGATGAGTTCGCCGTCGAACCGGATTTCGCCGCCTCCGTAGTCGGGGCGCTGGATGCAGACGAGGTCCCAGTGGACCTGGCTGACGTTGCCGTTGTCGGTGCCGCCTTCGTAGGCCTGGCCGGGGGTGAAGTGGAAACTGCCGGCGATCTTTTCATCGAAGAGGATATCGCGCATCGGCTGCATGATCTCGCGGTTAAAACCGATGGCGAACTCCCCGATGTAGCGGGCGCCTTCGTCGGAGTCGAGGATACGGTTGAGGGCCTCGGTGTTGTTGGCGGTGGCTTTGACGATCTTCCCCTGGGAGAACTCAAATTTGACGTTATCAAAGGCAATACCCTGATAAACCGAGGGGGCATTGTAGCTGAGCACCCCTTCCACGGAGTTTTTCACGGGAGCGGTATAACATTCGCCATCCGGGATGTTTTTGGAGCCGCCGCAGTATTCCGAAGTGATGCCCTCGATGCTGAAACGGAGGTCGGTGCCCGGACCAGTGATCTGGACGTTTTTGGTCCGGTCCATCAAATCCTGGAGGGCCTGCATGGCGGGGCGCAACGCGGCGTAATCCAGCAGGCAGACGCGGAAATAAAAATCCTCAAAAGCTTCGGTGCTCATCCCGGCCAGCTGGGCCATGCTGGGATTCGGCCAGCGCAGGACACACCATTTGGTTTTTTTGACCCGGTAGTCGGTCACGGGCCGCATCTTTTGCGCGACCAGTTTCATGCGGTCGGGAGGGACGTCGGCGGATTCCGTGATATTCAGGCTGCCGCGGATGGCGATGTAGGCCTGCATTTCCTGCATGAAGGCCAACTGGGTGGCGCTTTGCACGTCATATTGGGCCTCGGTGGCTCCGAGTTGGAGTTCGCGGGTCAGGCGGGCGTCCTGCACATTCACATAGGGCAGGCCGCCAGCCTCGCGGGCGGCCTGGATCAGCGCGATGCCCATGTCGGCGGGCGTATCAAATAGCTCGATCAAAATCCGCTCCCCCGGCTGCAGGGCGATGGAGTGGGTGATCAGATTGCGGGCGAGTTGGGTAATCCGAGGGTCACGCATGAGGTCAGGGGTTGGGAAAATGTTCTACGGAGCCACTCTCACTGCATATTCGGCCTTGTTGAAATCGACGTATTCCTGCGAGAGATCGCTGGTGTAAACGGTGTAGGTGGCATCGCCGATATTGAGGTCGATGGTGACGGTGAATTCCCGTTTGGCCACGGCGGCCTTGAGCACCTCCAGCGGGGTGCCGGCGGAGATGCCATTCCGGGTGGCGATGTGGCCGTCGAAATAAATGTCGATGTGTTCCTCCCGGATTTTGGCCCGGCTGTAACCGATCGCATGCATCACGCGGCCCCAGTTGGGATCGCTCCCGTTCCAGGAGCATTTCACCAGCAGGGAATTGGCCACGGTTTCCGCGACCTTGCGGGCATCCATGTAGGTGGCGGCTCCGCGCACCGCGATTTCCACGAACTTGGTGACGCGTTCGCCATCACTGACAATCATGTGGGCCATGCGGCGCATGACGTATTCAAGGGCCTGGCAAAAAGCACTGTGCTGCGGCCCGCCGGAAGCAATCTTGCGGTTCCCGGCCATGCCGTTGGCCATCACGATGACGGTGTCATTGGTGCTGGTATCGCCATCAATGGAGATGCGGTTGAAGGTGTTCTGCACCGCCTCGCTGGTGCACTTTTTCAAGTCCGCCAGACCGATCGCAGCATCGGTGGTGACAAAACAGAGCATGGTGCCCATGCTGGGGCAGATCATGCCGGCCCCCTTGGCGATGGCGGCAATGCGGAT
>JAYUWQ010000229.1:0-5006 GCA_043753485.1 bacterium | reverse complement strand
TAGAGCCATCGGCCGACCGGCACTCCACCGCATAGGGTTTTTTCGACCACGTGCTCGACAGATAGCCCCGCCCACGGATTCCAATGTCTCCGGTCAGCTGCGGCACCCCGGACATCGACGCCGCCCCCCCCATCCGCTCCTGCAGCATCCAAACTGCGGCCTGAGCCGCCACCTGCTGGTTGCCCAGTCCCTTGGCCGGGACCGGTCCGGCGTTGAAATTTTCAATCACCATCAGTGGCAAAGGAGAGGTGTAGCCGGCGAGGTCAGGGGCCAAACGCACCCAGGAGGCCCCGCTCACCACCCCCATCAGTCCATTGGCCTGCTCCACCGCCACCGCCCGCAGGCGGGTAGTCGCCGATATCATGACCGGCCCGGCATAGATTTGGGAAGCCACCGTGGGCACGGTGCCATCCAGCGTGAAATGAATCACCGCTCCACTGCTGGCAGTGGACAACGTCACCGTCAGCGGCCCAGTGAAGGTTCCCCCCGGCGGAGAGATTTCCACGGCTCCCGGCATCGCTGAGATCGGGTTATTCGGCGCTCCCGGGGTCGGTTGCGACATAAAAACCAGCTCCGTGCTTCCGCTGCTGCGGTAGCCATAAGAAACGTCCTCCACCTGCGGCGGAAATGACGGCACAAAGCCATTCACCACCTGCCCCTGCCAGGTCAGGGCCAGAAATTCCCCTCCTTTCGCAAGGGAAAAATTCGTGTGCAACGTCCCGGCGGGATCGCGCCGGTCCTTCCCGCTGCCAAATATCACCAAATATCCCTGGGCCGGCAGCACCAGGCCGGGCAGCGGCCACTTGGACGGATCGGCCGCATTGTCCGTCAACGCCGCCCCCGCCAGGGAAATGGGTGCGGTCGTGGGATTATGAAGTTCCAGCCAGTCGGAGGCGGCTCCCTCCTCGTCCCGAAGCCCCAGCCGGTTATCCGCCATTACTTCATGGATCACCACGTCTGCCACTCCGGCCCGGGCCGCAGGGAGCCCGGCGATAAGACCCGCTATCGCAGCAAAAATAAAAGAAGGAAGAATGGTGGACCGGGACACAAATTTACTTTGTCATAGCGGAGCACGGCTTGCAATCCGGTGAAAAGGCGCCACTCCGGGCTTCGTCTGTCCAGATTCCCATGACCCGCCGCCACTTTCTCCAATCCCTTGCCGCCACGACTCTGGCCCCGGCTGCAGGCGCGGCTGAATCAGGGTCGTGGTCCCGTAGCGAGCCGCACATGGGCTGCCTCTGGACTCTCACTCTGCCGGACCTCCCCGCCGTCTCCGCCACCACGGCGGCCGATGCCGTCTTCGCCGAAATTGCCCGGTTCAACCTCATTTTCAGCGACTACGAACCCACCAGCGAGCTGAATCGCCTCTGCACCAAGGCCGGCCAGGACACCCCCGTGCCGGTCAGTCCAGAGTTGTTCGCCATCCTGCACCATTCCCGCGAAATATCCGCCCTCAGCGACGGGCTGTTCGACATCACCCTCGCCCCCTCCATCCGCCTCTGGCGCCGCAGCCGCCGCCGGGGCGAACTTCCCGAGCCCGACGCCATCGCCCTGGCCCGCGCCCGCAGTGGTTGGCAGGCCATGGAGCTTGACGAGGCCAACCGCACCGTCCGCCTCTCCAAAGCCGGCATGCAGCTCGATCTCGGCGGCATTGCCAAAGGCTGGACCCAGGACGCCTGCCTGAAACTCCTGCGCGACCGTTTCAAAATCACCTGCGTCCTGCTTGATGCCGCCGGCGAAGTCGCCGCCGGGTCCCCGCCCACCGGAAAGGACCATTGGGAAATCGGCCTGCAACCCTCCGGTGACGAACGCCCGGTCCGTATCGCGCTGAAGGAAGCCAATGTCGCGACTTCCGGCGATCATTATCAATTCGTGGAAATTGGCGGGAAACGGTATAGCCACATCATCGATCCCCGCACCGGCCTCGGTTCCACCATTCCGCGTCAGGCCACCCTGATCGCTCCCACCGGTGCCATGGCGGACCCCCTGACAAAACTCCTCTGCCTGCTGAATCCCGCAGAATCTCTCCCCTTGCTCGCCAAAACCTGGCCCGGCCTCCAAGCCCGCATCACCTGGAAACCAGACGGCCAGCCGCTTCAGACAAGGCAAACTCCCCACTTCCCTCTCCTGCCCTGACTCTTCCGGAACGGAACAGGGCCGGAACGTGACCATCCATCACGCCCCGGCCCATCCGGACTAATAACCAATCAGATATCCCGGTTTTTTCTCACCAATAGATGCGAACCCCGGCCAGCCCGGTCACGCCATCGAAATCGCCGCCATCGGAACCGCCATCCATGTTGGAGAATTCCACTCCGGTCATGAGCTTCAGCTTATGGCCATAGAGGAAATAGTTGATGCCGAGATAACCGGCATTGTAGGTGCCGCCGTTCCCGCCATCAGTCAGGTCCTCCGCCCGGCGCTCGTAGCGGCTCTGAGCCCGGAGTACATCATCGCCACTGTGGGCATAGGTGTAGCGGGCCACCACCTGGAGTTTCTTCGTGATGTCCCAGGAGGGTGTCAGATAGAAACCCCACATGTCCCCCTTGTCGCCCTCGCCATAAACCGTTTCGGCATTCAGACCCAGCCGGCCCTGCTTCAGCGCCACGCTGGCGGCCAGACCATTGTCGAATTTGGTCAGAAGATCATCCTCCCCATCGTGTTCCGAGTGCATGAAATCGCCGCGCAGCACGGTTTTCTCCAAACCGGTGACGTCCTTCAAATCGTAACTGGCGCTGGCGATGTAGCTGAAGCCGCCGCCAAGGTCGCCGAATTCGGATTCATCCCCCGGGCTGCCGACATCGTTATTGAAGACTCCGGTGAAGTAGCTGAAATTTCCGATTTTGCCGGATGCAGAAATGCCCGTTTCATAATCAATCCCGAAGTTATTGATCATGATATTCCGTTCAAAAGTCATGATTTCACGGGAAGTCGTGCTCCAGTCCAGGGAAAACCGGGGCTTCTGCTTGCCCACCGTCAGGTTGAAGGCGTCATCCGGTTTCCATGCGAGAAAGACTTCGGTGAACCCTTCATAAAAATCGCCACCTGAATTCAGATCGCCGAACATTTCAGCCTTCAATTCAAAGTCCTGGAACAACTGGGCATTCAACCCCAGCCGGAACCGCCGGTTCTCCCAGTCATCGTAATTGCCCTGATCGGAATCCAGCCAGCCATATTGCCCATGATACCGGCCGGTGAAGGCCAGCTTCTGGATCACCGGATTCTCCTTGTTCTTATAAAGCGTGGCCAGGGACCAGATTTTATCGAAGGTGGATTCCTCCTTGGGGGCTTCCGGAACCGGTGCCTTGGAAGCGGTCACCGTGCCGGCGCTGGCGGCCAAAGTCAGGGTTGCGAGGGTAGCGGCAATAGTGCCGAGAGTATTTTTTGACATGCAATGGTGGGTTGGAGCTGCACGGCGGGGTGACCGTAGGGTGGCGGTTTTAGCCACTTTTTGTCACACAGTCCATGGAATGTATGTGACGAAATCGTTGAATTCCATCAGCTGCGAAGCCCGTTCACCGGGGCAAATTGACTTAAGGCTGAAAATTCCGCTTTTGAACTTGCGTTGTTTGCCAAAAGCTGGAATTTCAGCCCATGTCCCTGCCAGCCAAATTCAGCCGCCGTGAACGTGAAATCATGGATCTCGTCTTTGCCCTCAATCAGGCCACCCTGGCCGAAATCCTCGACCGCATGGAAGACCCGCCCACGCGTCCCGCACTGCGGTCGATTCTGACCATCCTGGAAAACAAGGGCCACCTCCAGCACCGCAAATCCGGGCGCGAATTCGTTTATGCCGCCACGCATGAAAAATCAGGAGCCGGCAAGTCCGCCCTGCGCCGCGTGCTGGATGTCTTTTTCGGCGGATCGCTCCAGGACGCCGTCGCCGCCCACCTTGCCGACCCTGGCGAAAAGATTAATGCCGGGGAACTCGCCGCCCTGGAGCAACTGGTAGTCCAAGCCGCCAAACGCCAGACCAAAAAAACCAAATAGCTCGCTCCGCCATGACTACTTCTGCTATCAGCGCGATCACGGGATGGATTGATCCCGGCCAACTCATGGCCCTGGCCGACGCCACGGTAAAAAGTTCCTTGCTGCTCCTGGCCGCCCTGGCCGCAATCGCCCTTGGCCGGAAGCATTCTCCAGCTTGGCGGGGTTGGGTGTTGTGGCTGGCACTCTTATTTGTCCCGATCGTTTATATCCTCTCATTTCTGGTGCCGGACTGGCGATGGGACGCCGCATTTATTATGAACGGGACACCCAGCCCCATGGGAAGCTATGTCACATCAACGGCCTTACCTGCAACGGACCTCGCCCCCATGGTGGAAGCAGTCGAACGAACGTATGATCCCGCGTTGGCGGCCCACGGTACCACCTGGCCACGAATCGTTTTCCTGATCTGGGCTCTGGGAACGGCTGCCGCCGGTCTGTGGATTATGGCCAGACGCTGCCGGGGAATAATCGCCCGCCGGACCTGCCCTGAAGTGCACCGCGGCCTTCTGGTAGACGCCTTGGACCACGAGCGCCTGCGGGCGGGATTGCTCCGGCGGCCCAGGCTGTATGTCGTCGAAGCGTGGGCGATGCCCGCCACCTGGGGCATCTGGCGACCCGCCATTCTGCTGCCGCGGGAAGCGGCCGCATGGTCCGGTGAAAGACTCCGCCATGTGCTGGGGCATGAATTGGCTCACATCGTCCGGCGGGATGCCCTCTCCTCAATGCTGGCCATCCCAGCCACCATTCTGCTCTGGTTCCATCCCTTGGCGTGGGTCGCCCGGCGCTTAGTGGATGAAAGCCGGGAAGCAGCCTGCGATGACTGGGTCCTCACCCGCGGGCAAGCCGAACCCGCCGCCTATAGCGCCGACCTGCTCACGATCGTCCGTCAGCATTTTCATCGGGACCAGGCCCCCACTGGGCTGGCCATGGCCCAGTCCAGCAAGGTAGGAAACAGGGTGCGCCGCCTTCTCGACAACAACATTTCCCGTGCTGCCCTGACGACAGGCCAGCGCCTG
>JAYUWQ010000228.1:0-2047 GCA_043753485.1 bacterium | reverse complement strand
GAATTTTGGAATCGTTTCACTGACCACCGGGACGCGTTTGAGGTGGGCCCCTGAGGCCAGTTTGGCCGCGGCCCTGATTACATTGGTCGGTTTTTGCGCGGGTGCCTGCGGAGAAGAATTGGGATTCCGCGGATATCCTCTCCGAAGATTGGAACGGGCGTGTGGGTTGTGGAGCGCGCAGGCCATGGTTGCCGTGGCTTTCGCCATTTACCATCTCTGGGTGGGCGTGCCTTGGATGAACGCACTTGTTTCCACCGGTGTGGGATCGTTGCTTTTTGGCATGGCGGCGCTCGCTTCCCGTGGACTTGCCCTGCCCATTGGCTTGCATGCGGCCTGGGGTTTTGGAGGGTGGACGATGGGTGGAAAGGGATTTTGGAAGGCGGTTTCCCAGGAGGGGCATTCCTCTGATGGGGGAATCTCCATCAGCTATTTGGCGGTAGCGGGGCTGGGGATCCTGGCTTTTTGGCTGTGGCATCAAAGAAACCTGAAGCGGAAGTTGATCACCTGAAAATGCCGGGTAACCATGCGCTCCAGCGACCGCGGCCAAGGGTCCTCCAGTTGCCATCACGGCCCTGCCACGGCGGGCCCGCTGAGCTTGGGGCGTTTCCGGGTTTTTTCCTGAACAAGAATCGATGAGCGCATCCACCTTCCGGGTTCACGGTCTTGACCATGTGCAGCTTGCCATGCCCTCCGGCGGGGAGGCGCTGGCCCGTGAGTTCTACTCCGGCCTCCTCGGCCTCACTGAAATCCCCAAGCCCCCCAATCTCGCCAAACGGGGCGGGGCGTGGTTTGAGGGAGGCACGTTGCGCGTCCATCTCGGAGTGGAGGCAGACTTCCAGCCCGCGAGGAAGGCCCATCCCGCTTTTCTCGTTGAGCACCTTGATGCCATCGACCGGCACCTCCGGGAGGCGGGCGTGGCCGTGGTGACCGACGAGCCCTTGGAAGCCTATCGTCGCCTTTATGTTTCCGACCCCTTCGGCAATCGTATTGAGTTGCTGGAGCCGATCATTTCATGAGTGATTTTTCTCCTCCAAGCGCAACGCCAAATGCCGGTGGAGCCAACCCGGCAAAGACGGTGGGCGCAGCGTGATGGTGGCTGGCTGGGCGCTGTATGGATCGCCCACGCCCGCCAGGGCGAATGTGCCGCACTCCATGGAAGGGGGCTGGCCGCCTCACCGTTTATGGTAGTCTGATCGTCCGCCGGGGCGTCCCCGCTTCCCGTGGCTGCTGCCGTGAGGGTGCTGGAGACGTCAGGGGATTTCCCGCATTTTCCACCATGGAAGCCAAACCATCAAATCATCCCCTGAGAGTCCTGCCCCTGGTCGTTTCCGTCGTCCTGACCCTGATGCCGCGGGTTGGCAGTCAGGCGGCTGAAGTGCCCGGCGGCGTTTGGAAAGTGGGTGCGCCCATCGTCAGTTATTGGGCGGGCCCGGGGTTTCCCAATGGCGGTGACCTGACGGAGGCGGCGGCCACCCAGATGGCTGAGGGAGGGTGGAATCTGGTGTGGTGCGAGGAGAAGGAGCTGGACGTGGTGCAGCGGCATGGGCTGCGTGGCTTGATCACTTCCGATCTGCTGGTTCCTGCCACCCTGGACGACGCCAAGCAGCGCGAGGCGCTGGATGCCTTCATCCTCCGCGTGCGGCAGCATCCCGGATTTTACGCCTACCACCTGACGGATGAACCCAGTGCGGCCCAATTTCCCGCCCTCGGCCGGCTGGTGGCTTATCTCCGGGAGCGCGATCCGGCCCATCTGGCCTACATCAATCTCCTGCCCACCTACGCCAGTAACGAACAACTCGGGACCAAGGGCAACACGGTGGAGGCCTATACGGAACATCTGCGGCAGTATGTGGAAACCGTGCGGCCCGCCCTGCTGAGCTACGATCACTACCATTTCACCAAAACGGGCGATCAGCCCCACTACTTCCTCAATCTGGCGCTGATGCGGGACCGGGCATTGACCGCCGGGGTGCCCTTCATGAACATCGTGCCCACCAGCGCGTGGGGCCCGACTCCGCTGGCCTCGCCCACCGGGCCCCGGGTGCCG
>JAYUWQ010000227.1:0-2054 GCA_043753485.1 bacterium | reverse complement strand
CGGCCAAGGTGGCGCATTTCAATCACCTTCCACAAGGCCGGCCGGAAGCGGACAGCCGCGCGCTGGGAATGGTCCGTGCCATGGATGAACAGGGATTCGGCAACTGCACCAACCAGTATGAGTGCGAAGCGGTGTGTCCCAAGACGATCGACGCCGAATACATCCGCCAGTTGAACCGGGACTACCGCAATGCGGCCGCCAAGGAAGTGGTTGGGATTTGATTCAAACGGCAAGGCCTTGAAGGGCTACCCGCGTGTTTGCTTCCTGCAGAGAAGTTTTGTAGGATAGTGGAATCATGCCGCATCCCGCTCCGACCTACCCCTGTCTCGTGACCGGACAGCCGGTCAGTAATTCCGATTCCATCGCCTTGGAAACCCTGCGGCCCGGGCTGCAGGAATTGATCCTGGTCGACTTCCCGCAGGCCGGTCCGGATGCCCGTGTTTCCCAGGACGCCCTGGTGGATTACCGGCGTAAATATGTGGAGGCGATTCTGGAGGAGGAACGCGGCGAAGTCTCCGGGCTGGAGAAGGCGGTCATTGAGGCGGTCATCCACGAGGACACGCTGTCGCAGACTCCGGGAGAATGGGAGGCGGACCATCCGCCGACTTTCGGGGAGCGGGTGGCGGACCATGTGGCATCCTTTGGGGGCAGTTGGCGGTTTCTCATCACCTTTGGCATCCTGATGGGAGGCTGGATACTGATCAATGGAATGAGGAAGGATGCGTTGCCGCCGTGCAGGCCCCGGTCATCATGATGCGCCAGAACCGCAAGGAGGCGCGGGACCGCTTGGCCGCGGAGCACGACTATCAGATCAATCTCAAGGCCGAACTCGAAATCCGGCACCTTCATGAAAAAATCGACCACCTCCTCGGCAAACAATGGGAGCGGCTCGCGGCGATCCAGCAGATGCAGATTGAGTTGTTGGAGAGCTGGTTGGGGGAGAAGTCTGCCGCACGCAACGGACCGGCCGCCCTGTCTGATCCTTGAGGGAACGAGGCAAAGCCGGGATGATCCGCCTGCGGTGCCCCGGTTCGTAACTGAGCCGGCTTTGGCCGGGGAGTAGGCTCTGGCAGGGAAAAACGGCCCTCCCGGCGGGGTTATTTGGTGACCCGGTAGAATCTGCGGACTTGATCGTAGATGATAGGATAGGGGCTGCGGGCTCCGGTCTGGGGCGTCCAATTGCTCAGATTGGGTGAGGTTTCGAGGACCGAAGCTGGATCGTCCCAGTAGAGGAAGGGGGATTGATTGATGTGGAAGAGACTGAACTGACCTGAGCCGGGGGCTTCAAGGGTCAGAGTGAGGGCGGCGTCGCAGATCATGTCGCTGGAGCCAGCGCTGCCCTGATGGACTTCGATGGACAGGACATTGAGACCCGGGAGCAGCGTGCCAAGCACGGAACTGTCTGCGTTCAGCGTATCGAAGACCGTTTCAGCGGCGGTATCGCCTTTGGTGCTGGTGGCGAGTTTGTCAGAGGCAATGCCGGAGATGCCGCCGACGGCAGTGCCGGGATCGATATTGATCGGAGGAAAGGCGGTGCCGTTGATGAACGCGATAGCGCCATCGTCATTGAGGATTTCCAAGGAGAGCGAGCGGACCTGCGCTGGATCAGTGACGGTGAACGTTTTCCGGAAGTAGGTGGTGATGCCTCTCTCGGCATCGGGCAGGGCCGTGCCGAAGACGACGTAGGGACTGGCCGCGCCGAGATTGCCGTACCCGATGGGAGCGGATTTATTGGTTTTCCAAGTGGCGTCCTGGGTATAATCCACCGTGGTCCATGCGCGGTTGCTGGCATCGTTGGGCGGTTTTTGAGCATTGGCTGCAGGAGCCCGGTTGGCATAATAACTCCAACCCGTCGAGCCCTTGGCCAGAATGATTTCGGTGGGCAGGGGTGCGGTATTGCTGAACCAGGCATCCTGGCCGGTGACCTCTGCGTGAGTGGGAGTGCCAAGGCTGATGCGGACCAAGTCGTAAGCTGGTCCTCCCACCAGCGGAGCGGTCAACGATTTGACGGTTTCGCCGGGCTGGAACGTCAGGGTGCCGCTGCCAAAGGTAGT
>JAYUWQ010000226.1:0-2055 GCA_043753485.1 bacterium | reverse complement strand
GTCGACCCCGGCCAGCACATGGCGATCGGCAACGCGGCCCTCACCATGCCCCCCGACCGCAAGGACCGGAATGGCCGCGCCTACCTGCCCAAAGGTTTCCCCACCCTGGCGGCGACGTCCCTCCTCGAACCCGGTCAGAAGGAGCGTCTCCAGCTCACCGCCCCCAAATCCGAAGGCGAATACGAATTCGTCTGCACCTTCCCCGGACACGCCGCCGTGATGTGGGGCCGCCTGATTGTCACCAACGACGTGGATGCGTGGCTCGCCACCCATCCTCAATAATCAACGCCTCCGGGCAGCCTTGGAATACCCTCCCCAGCCAGGAATCATGGCTGGGCTTTTGACAACAGCCACAGCCGCCGGGGTGGACGAGGCTCCTGCCGAGTAGCAGAGCAGGGCTATTCCTGCCACAGACCGCCAGTCTTCCTGCCCATAACCTGGCAAGGCTTGGGTCCCTGCGAGGGAGATCCAGCCCATGGCCGGGCAGAATCCGGGATAGCAGTGCCCCGCTTTTGGAGCCGGGGAAGGTCAGCTCCTTATCAAGAGAAGGGGTCCTCCTGGTAGGGAAAGAAGGTCTCCTTATGAGGAGATGGCTTCCGGGCGTAACTATTGGATTTGTCTTTTTACGATAAATCCCGCACCGCCCGGGAATTAGCAGAGGATTTGACCCGTTCCGGAAAAACTGGAGTTAGAAAAGTCCGGTGCAACCGGTCGCATGGTTGCATGACGCAGCTTTCAGCAAGTCTGCCGCAGACAACCCTATTCACGCGCCGGGCAATCCGGGCACTGAAGCTGCACACCGGCGCCCGCCTGTCGTTAAGACTGGTCCCGGCACCGCCTGCGCTGCAGGCCGGCAGTTACTGTTGCAAAAGCGAACATGGCAACGGTGCCCGGTTCAGGAACGGTCGGGACTCCCACGCTGGCGGCATCGAAGCGGAAAAGCACGGCCTGGGAGGAAGGCACACTGAAACCAAAAGGTTGGCCGTTAATGTAGGCTTCCGGGTTGCTGTTGACGACAGTCGGCCCGCTGACGATTGAGGGAGCGGACCACGATGCCGAGGTCAAGGCCGCTTGGACATCGGAAATAGCAGGCGTGTAGGTGCCGTTGGAAACCGCCCCCAGGTCATAGCCTGCCAGAAGGGTCTCCACCGTATTACTCCGGACAATCGCATTGGGATCGTCCTGGAATATTTTGACGATGTTCACGCCATTGATTTTGCCGCTGATATTTTCCTCCCCGCTGCCGCCCATGCCCAGCAGGTAGAAGACGGACTCCCCCGGTTCGAGGTCGAAGGTGAAAGAAGAGGCGGCCGCCAACTGGCTGTTCCAGATCACCCCATTGTGATAAATAGTTCGCGTGATGGCATCAGGGGAGCCGGAAAAAACGGCGAAGTCGTTGTCAGCGACAATCTGGACAGTAAAGGAAGCGCTGGCCGCCGTGGCGCCAGCCAGCAGCAGGGCTCCGCATGAGAGCGAGAGGGAAGTGAGTGGACTCATACTCAATCAAAATTTGTGCATCCGCCCGGTATTGGCAAGAGGAAACTGCTTAGCCAGCCGGTGGCCCAGGGCTTGCGCTCTAACAAAGTCTGGGTCGTGTTTCCAACTGGGGAGCGATGATTTTGGTGAATTGGTCCAGCGGTCTGGCGGTATGCAGGCGCATTCTTTTCAGGGACATGCCGGGAGGGCTGGCTTTGCGTTGCAATTTGAACTTTGCCCAAAAGGTGTTGGCCATCAATCAGCAGGTCGATGCGAAAAAGCGGAGTGAGCAATCCTTTGTCGAGCTGAACCAAATGGGCCTGGAGATGGCCGCGCTCGCCGGCAATACGGCCCTATCCAAGGAACTGCGCTCCCTCGGCGTGAGTATCTTTGTGCTGAAAACGGTCCGCGAGCAGCTCAAATGCGACACCAACCGTCTCGTGGTCACGGCCGGGAAACCCTTCGAGGTCCTCTTCGAGCATAACGATGTGATGCCTCACAACCTTGTGATTGTCGACCCCGGCCAGCACATGGCGATCGGCAACGCGGCCCTCACCATGCCCCCCGACCGCAAGGACC